>CAMYNZ010000239.1 GCA_947259865.1 uncultured Desulfobacterales bacterium
CTTTTGGTTGAATGGCTGCACCAGAAAAAGATACCGGTGGCCTGGTTGTCTGTTGACCAAAAAGACAATGACCCGGTGCAATTTCTGACCTATGTCATCGCCGGACTTCAGACCCTGGAGACCGGTATCGGAAAGGCAGCCTTGACGATGCTGCAATCGCCGCAACCGCCGCCGATCGAATCCGTTCTGATAACCCTGATCAATGATGTGATCCGTATCCCCACAAACCTTGCGCTTGTCCTTGATGATTATCATTTAATCGATACCAAGCCAATTCATGACTTGATGGCGTTTTTGCTTGAAAACCTGCCAGAGCAGATGCACATGATCATCGCAACCCGTTCTGACCCACCCCTGCCGCTATTAGCCCGCTTGCGCAGCCAGAACCAACTGATCGAGCTGCGGGCTGCTGATCTTAGTTTCACTGCCGATGAAACCGCCGATCTCTTCAATAAAGGCTTGAATTTGCAGCTATCAGCCCAAGACATTCATTTACTCGAAACACGCACCGAAGGATGGATTGCCGGTTTGCAGCTGGCAGCAATGTCGCTGCCTGGGCGCAGAGATCCATCCGGTTTCATCAAAGGGTTCAAAGGGGATAATCGCTATATTGCCGACTATCTAACCGAAGAGGTGCTGAGCCGTCAACCCGAGCACCTGCGCAATTTCCTGCTGCATACGTCTATCTTAAGGCGTCTGTGCGGCCCGCTCTGCGATGATGTCACCCGGCAGGAAAACAGCCGACAGGTATTGAACACCCTGGAAAAGGCCAATCTGTTTGTTATCCCGCTTGACGACGAGCGCTGTTGGTATCGTTACCACCATCTCTTTGCGGATTTGCTCGAGCAGCGATTGCGCAGGAAACAGGGTGATCTGGTGCCTGAACTCCATGGCCAGGCAAGTCAATGGTTCGCAAAAAATGGTTTCAAGAGCGAGGCGGTGGATCATGCGTTTGCTGCTCAGGATTTTACCCAAGCAGCGCAGCTGATAGAAGAAATTGCTGAAATCGAGTGGGATCATGCCCGGGAAAGCCGATTATTAGGATGGTTCAAAAGGTTGCCGGATGAACAAATAGACACTAATCTTAAGCTCTGTATCTTTTATGCCCGAGAGTTGTATAAAAGCGGATACCTGGATGATGCTGAAAAGAGACTGCAAGCTGCTGATCAAATGCTGGAATCGGCATCAACCAGTGACCCGGCTAAGGAGGGCTTGCAAGGAAGGATCGCTGTTATTCGCGCATACATATCATCTCAAACAGGTGACGTCTCCCGTATCATTCACTTCTCTAAACAAGCAATGAAATCGCTCCCCCAAGGGGATTTGATGTGGCGAAGTGTGGCGGCCACGACCTTAGGCTTTGCCTATGGTTGGAGGGGTGCAGGAGATATGGTAAAAGCACAACAGGCTTTTGCTGAGGCCATGAAAATTAGCAAAGCGGCGGGCAATATATTTTATAACATTTTCGCTGGTATTTGTCTTGTGGCAGTTATGCAGCTACGATGTCAATTTAAGGAGGCAAAAAATATTTGCCAACAATCGCTGAGTCTCGCAAATGAGAATGGCCTCTCCGAAACGGAAATAGCGGGCTCCCTTTATGCAAGTTTGGGCATGACTTTCTGTGAATGGAACGATCTTAACGAAGGGATTCGCCTGATCAACAAAGGCATCGAGTTGAATAAACAAGGGCGTGATCCTTTGATGCTCGCGAGTTGCCGAATTAATTTATTTAGAGCATTAATATATCGGATGGATCTCGTTGGTGCATTTAGTGTAATAGAGAAACTAAATGAGAGCACGCGTGATTTTAGACTGCCCCCCTGGATTACTAATGTGATCGCCGCTAATAATGTATATTCCTGGCTGGCAAACGGCAACCTGAATGCGGCCACACAATGGGCGAAAGAAAAGGGATTGAGTGTCGATAATAAACTTACAAACTTGCGTGAGCCTGAGCATATTGCCTTGGTTTATATTCTCATCGCCCAAGGGCAGCTGGATGACGCCGATCGATTGTTACAGCGTTTAATTGAGAATGCCAGGGCCGGTGATCGCGTTTATGTGATGATCGAATTGCGACTGATGAGAGCATTGATCTTTAAGGCACAGAAGAATACATCAGCCGCGCTGGGTGAGTTGAAATTAGCTTTATCATTGGCTGAGCCTGGGGGTCTTATAATGATCTTTGTTAGTAAAGGAAAGCCCGTGGCTGAATTGCTGGAAGAGATTGTCGAGATCAAAAAACGGGATCAAGACGCTACCGAAGCCGGCTTTTCTTTATCCTATGCCAAAAAAATATTGGCCGTCTTCAAAGCCGGCCCGCCGCCAAAAATCGAAGGTCTGATGGATCCGATCAGCGAGCGCGAATTGGAAGTTTTACACCTCATCGCAGCCGGATTATCAAACCGGGAAGTCGCTGATAAACTTTTTATTTCCTTAAATACGGTAAAAACCCACACCAAAAACATCAACAGCAAATTGGACGTTAACAGCCGCATCAAGGCTGTCGCCCGGGCAAAAAAACTGGGGCTCTTATAACCCCCGGAGAACAAGAATCTGGGCCGGTGAAAATTATGCTTTCTTTTGCATTATTTCCTTTGCAAAATGATGGAGCGAAGCGATACAAAAAATCCGAAATACGAAATTCAAAATTCTCCACGCTTTGGCCACTTGCCACCTCATTTTCATTCAATATATCCTCACTTCTCATTAAAAAATCACCCCATAAAATTACACCTAGGTGTGATGACCGACTGCTTTTGGCTTCGTATATTTACACCAAACAATGTTAGAAAAAAGTGAGAATGTGATTATCGTTTGCCAAGCCTGTTTTTGATCGGCAGGGAATGAGGAGAATGTCCATCCAGTCTAAAAACCCTTCCAACCGAGGCCAAAAACGGCAGATACTAATCTTAAAAGATGTGAAGCACGGGCGCCCTTTAATACACGTATCAAATTGGTATCGCTGGAAATGGGTCAATATGTCACTCCAGGACAAAATGTCGTAACTATAGACCGGTATTTAAACAGCGACGTCGTATTCCTTTTTAATAAACTTTAGATTCTCCAAAGCATTTTCATATTTGATCTTGCCGTAATTGTAATAGTCGAATTCGATTTTCGAGATATTGAGCTGAATCAGACTCCACAAAAACCAGTAAATATCCGGGAAGGGTTTAAACAAATCGATATAATAGAGAACCCGGTCGAATTCATGTCCACTGCAATATTCTTCCACAATCTGTTTTTCCGATTCCCGCGGGACAAGGATTTCTTGAAACATGTCCGCGATATCGTAGTACTTCGGCGCCATCCCGGCATACTCCCAATCGATGAGATACATGGGAGCTTTGTATTTGTGGCGCGCATCTTCGTTAATAAGGATGAAATTGTCCGCCAGCAGATCGTTGTGACAGGCCGTATATTCGGATTCCGGAATGTTGATAATAGCCGAGAGCTTTTCCAATCGTTCAAGGGTCCCGGCGATATCAAATTCCGGATAATGTGCGTCAAGATCGGTCAGTATGGCGAACATCTTGTTTACTTCGACATTGGGATTGAATATATTTTTAAGCTTCACAGCGCTTTCATGGATCCTGCGGATCGGATCGACGATTTTCGGATAAAGGGATTGGTCTAAAAAGTGTTCATTGGTCAGGACAATGGAGTCTCCAATAAATTCGACGATAGTTACACCGATTTCAGGCATGTATTTAATCATTTCCGAGCCGACACCGATTTTGGCCATTTCCCGTATCGCCTGGGCCTCATAGTCGCGGTTGATAAAAAGATCGGTCTTATCACCGTAGATTCGAACGGTGTAATCGCCTATATCCGACCGAATCCGATACAGTTTGTTGGTTATCCCGCCGCTAAGCTCCGTGATACGGACATCAATGCCCTTCCATTCTGGTAAAAGTTCGTAACAGGTTTTCGGGGTAAATTCCTGCTCCAAAAGTCGCGTTGCCGTGGACATGTCTATTTCCTCCTAATGGGTCTAAAACATTTCAGGCAGTCAGTTGCCGGCCCGGCAGCCGGTAATGTGCTCGTCGCGATCAACCCACCGGATTAATCAGCGTATTCGCACTGCGGCTTCCACAATCAGAGAAAATATAACGGGGGGGGGGCACTGAGTCAATTCCTTTTTTAGTTGGAGGATTTCGACTGTGCCGATTGTTGCCGAATGCGAAGGCCCGCCGGGTAAGGCGGTACATGCGCTCATCCTTATATCGAACATCCAGCTCTGGACACAAAAATCTTGACACCACCTTGTTCAGCGATGTAGTCAAATAGAGCGCACAAGAATTCTAAGCCAAATTTTGGGAATCTTTGGGCAAAGGGATACTTGGCCTGTCATTTAACTTCACAAATCACTTAAGACCATGCCATTGGGAAGCTGGCAAACTGTTGTAGTCGACAAATCGTTGTCGATGAATCTTACCTCGGTTATACCTATATCAATTTGGTTGGATTTTAACCCCAAAACCTTAAAAGGAGGTAGCTAGAATGAAAAGACGCGATTTTCTAAAAAAAGCAGGCGTGGGAGCTGCTGCAGTAGCAGCCACAACGGTAAACGCGCCCTTTGTGCATGCGGCCAAGAAAACGACCATCAAGTGGAGAATGCAAACCTATGCCGGCCCAGCCTTATCCGCACATGTCTGTAAACCGGCAATCGATGCGTTTAACAAGGTCGCCGATGGTGAGATGGTGATCGAATTGTACAATTCTGATCAACTGGTGCCCACGGGTGAACTGTTTAGAGCCATGCAGAAGGGGACCATTGACGCCGTCCAGAGTGATGATGACTCCATAGCGGCACCCGTAGACGTGTCCATTTTTGGTGCTTACTTCCCCTTTGCCTCACGCTACTCGCTGGATGTTCCCGCACTGTTTAACTGGTATGGGCTGAACGAAATCTGGGAGGAAGCCTTCGCTGAAGTAAAAGGCGTCACCTGGCTAAGTGCCGGGGCCTGGGACCCATGCAATTTCGCCAGCACCAAGCCGATCCGACACCTTAAAGACCTCAAGGGTCTGAGAATGTTCATGTTTCCCACCGGCGGCAGGTTCATGCAACAATTCGGCGTCATCCCAGTGGCCCTGCCCTGGGAGGACATTGAGATGGCGGTTCAAACGGGTGAACTGGACGGGGTTGCCTGGTCCGGCATCACCGAGGATTATACGGTCGGATGGGCGGATGTCACTAACTATTATCTGACCAATCCCATTTCCGGTGCCTGGGCGGGTTCGTATTATGCGAACTCCGATTCATGGAATGCCCTGCCGGAGCGCCTGCAGACGTTGTTCCGTCTTCAAATGGACAGTTCGCACTACTACCGGCAACACTGGTACTGGTGGGGTGAAGCACACTACCGCACCAAGGGCGGCAAGCTGAAGCTCACCTCCATCCCCAGTGAAGAGTGGAAGGTCGTGGAAGAGGCCGCACTCAAATTCTGGGACGATACTGCCAAAAAGAGCCCCAGGAGTGCCAAGGTGGTAAAAATACTCAAAGAATACGCCCAAACCATGAAAGACGCCGGTCCTCCCTACCGGTACTAATGAATTGGGCATCAAGCGTTTATTATAGCATAGCGGTGGCCTTCCCTGGCTTCAAAGTAGACCGACCAGGGAAGGTAAACCTCTAAAACCCCGAATTAATACTTCATTGAGCGATTTATTACCAAGAGATATGCCGAGATGTTGATGCATAAGGGTCCACGAAAACCATGGATCCGCCTCCGTGTGGATCGAGGATTATTCGCGAATCGCTTCTGCATAATAAATCCGATGCAGATCTTGTAATGAATCGCTCGATTCAATTATGGATAAAGGTACCAAAGAAAAGGGGCAAAGATGCCTAAGGCAGTAAAGATTTTCGTAAAGGCTATTGATGCAACGAACAGGGTGGTAGGCAAGTTCTCCATGTATTTGGTCTTCGGTATGATCGGGATCCTGCTATACGAGCCTATTGCCAGAAACCTCTTCGATAA
>CAMYNZ010000240.1 GCA_947259865.1 uncultured Desulfobacterales bacterium
GTACCAGGACCCCTTTGACTTCCCCCAGCTTTCAACCCTGGAAAATTTCATGCTGGGACAGACCGGCGGAATGGCCAGTCACAAAAAGTCTTTTAAAACCAAATTTGTCGAACTGGCGCTGGCCTGCAACTTTTCTCTTAATCCGGATACTTCTGTTAAACGCCTTACCATCGGTGAAAGGCAGCAACTTGAAATCCTGCGGCTTCTTTCCCTCGGCATTGAGGTACTTATTCTTGATGAACCCACCACCGGTATATCCAGTATTCAAAAGGAAATCTTGTTTCAAGCTTTAAAAAAACTGGCTGCCGAGGGTAAAAGCGTCATACTGGTTTCCCACAAACTCGAAGATGCAGAAATTTTATGCGACCGCGTCACCGTGCTGCGCCAGGGTGAGGTGACCGGTGTGATGGATACCCCCTTTGATACGGCCGGCCTGCTGGCCATGATGTTTGGTGCGCCGCCGGTGCCCCCTTCACGTTGCAGCATGCTGCCGGGCGAACCCGTTCTTTCATTGAAACAAGTCTGGGCCTCAGGCGGCAGAACCGGTCTCAAGAATTGTAACATGGTTGTGCGGCAGGGAGAAGTTATCGGGCTGGCGGGTCTTGAAGGAAGCGGTCAGGGGGTATTGCTGCGTCTGGCGGCCGGTCTGACCCGGCCGCGCGACGGGTCCATTCACCTCGCCGGTCGGGAGATGCTCGGTGAAGATTTTCATGCCTATCAAAATAAAGGTGTTGCTTTTTTGCCCACTGCCAGGCTTGAAGAGGGATTAATTGCCGGTCTGAGTGTCATCGAGCACTTTGCCCTGCAGAAAAAGCACAACGGATTTTTGGTCAAATGGCAGCATGCCCTTGCGCGCGCCAATCAGGGCATCGAAGACTTTCGGATCAAAGGAACACCGGATACACGGGTAGAATCTTTGTCGGGCGGTAATCAACAACGGCTGCTGCTTTCCTTCCTGCCGGTCGATCCCATCCTGTTGCTGCTCGAAAACCCCACCCGCGGTCTTGATGTGGAGTCGATTCACTGGGTCTGGCAACATCTTCAGAAGTATTGCGCTGCCAAAACCAGTATTGTTTTTTCTTCATCCGAACTGGATGAGATACTGATGGTTGCCGATCGTGTGCTGGTCTTTTTTGACGGTACCATTATAAAGGATGTCGCAACGGATGAGACCGACGTTCATGAATTAGGGCGCGCGATTGCCGGCAAAATATAATCCCTTTTATCTATTTCAGGGGTCGGGGAGTTTTTTTGATCCGCCATAGGTCTTTGGCGGACTGCATGGGCCGCGATAGCGAGTGCAATCCCCGCAGTTAGCTGCGGGGTTAGCGAGCGAATCAGAATAGATAGCATTCCTATCGGTGAAGATGCCCTGCAGCGTGCTGCAGGGTACGCTTCAATCATCAGCGACTGCATCGNNGGTTACCGCCTGTTCTTTGGCAACGCTCCCTAATGCCTTCAGACAGTGCACGATTTCGCTGCTGATAATTCATTCCGCTATTATCAAAGGTTGGCAGGGAAAACTCCCCGACCCCTCAAATAATTGTAAAATTTTTTCCTGAAAGATTCAGGTAATCATTTTCTATGACGCTGCCTTCAAAAGCCATACCGCAAAACGTTGTCCGCTATGTTCGTGAAGCTCTGCTGACGCTTCTCATTGTTTTTGGTTTCACCACGCTGATTTTAGTGCTTGCCGGCGCTCCGCCCTTTGCCGCCTATTATCACATTTTCAAAGGATCGCTTGGTTCGTGGATAAAGATTACCCATGTACTCAAGGCCTGGATACCCCTGTCGCTGTGTGCCTGCGGACTTTTATATACTTTCAGAATCAATTTGTGGAACATCGGTATCGAAGGACAAATGATGATGGGCGCGGTGTTTACCACGGCTGTTCTGCGCGCGGGACTTGACAGCCAGATGCAGTTTGTCTTTCTGGGGTTTTCTTTTGGGGCCGGGATTGTGGGCGGCGCTATCTGGGCGCTTTTGGCCGGCTATCTGAAAACCAGAGGCGGTGTCAATGAAATATTTGCCGGTCTGGGACTTAATTTCGTGGCCCAGGGCTTGATCCTGTGGCTCATATTCGGCCCCTGGAAACGACCGGGAGTGGCTTCCATGAGCGGCACCGAAATTTTTCCCACCGATTTATGGCTGCCGTACCTGACCGCTTTGCGGCTTTCACCGGTGGCTCTGGTCCTGGTTTTTTTGGCGGTTTTTCTATCCGCCATGATGCTGCGCTATACCCGCATCGGTTTGAATTTAAAGGCCATCGGCAGCAATCGAGAGGCTGCTTTTCTCTTCGGGCTCAAGCCCGGGAGATACATGCTGGTTGCCATGGTTTTTGCCGGCGGTCTGGCCGGGGTGGCCGGAAGTGTACAGGTCACCGGCATCTATCATCGTTTGATTCCGGCCATTTCGAGTAACTACGGATATCTGGCACTGCTGGTGGTCATGCTGTCCAACTACAACGTGTGGCTGGCCCCCTTTGTGGCTTTCTTTTTTGCCTGCCTGAACGTCGGTGGTATCCAGCTTCCCATGATGCTTGAACTTGATTCGTCTTTAAGCGGTGTTATTCAGGGCGCCCTTGTTTTGGCGACGCTGGCGGTCCATGCCTGGCGCTCACGGATCCGGCGCACGCAGATTCAGGCAGCCTATGATTGAATTTGATTTAAATATATTGTTTGCCAGTGTGGTGGCCGGTGCCGTACCGATTGTATTGGCGGCCCTGGGAGAGACCATTACGGAAAAAGCCGGTCTCATCAACCTTTCACTGGACGGTACCATTTTATTAAGTGCCATGGCAGCTTTTGCAATTGCCTATGAGACCGGCGGCCTGGTTCCGGGCTTTCTGTCAGGCGCAGCCGTGGGAGCCCTTATTGCCGGGGTGGTCGCCGTTTTTAGCATTTATCTCGGCCAAAATCAGGTGGCCGTCGGGTTTGTCCTGACACTGACATGCCGTGACCTGGCTTACTTTCTGGGCAATCCCTATTCGCGCATCCAGGGTCCCCAGGTGCCACCCTTGCCTTTGCCCGGATTGGATCAAATTCCCTTTATGGGGTCGGTATTTTTCAGCCACAATTTTATGACTTATTTCAGCCTGGTATTTATTGCCCTGAGCTGGTGGTATATCTTTCGGACACCGCAAGGACTGAATTTGAGATCGGTGGGGGAGCACCCCCGGGCAGCTTATGCCAGAGGCATAGATCCCAAAAGGCTTCAACTGTTGTATGCCATGTGCGGAGGCTTTTTTGTGGGGCTGGCCGGCGCCACTTTTTCGCTGTCCACCAAACCGGGATGGGGTCGGCCCCAGGGGGCCGAAGGCACCGGCTGGATTTGCCTGGCACTGGTCATATTCGGCGGCTGGAATCCCGTCAAAGCAGCAATGGGAGCCTATCTTTTTTCCTTTTTGCAGGTGATGGGAATATATCTGCAGGGCTGGTTTCCGTCGGTGCCGGCCCAGGTGTTCCAGGTGGCGCCCTTTCCCTTGATGATTTTCACCCTCGTATTAATGCATCTGGCCCAGAAAGAATCCATACTGAACTGGGCCGAAGACAGGGCCTGGATCAAATCGGTGCTGGCCATGTTTTCCGGTATCGCCCCGGCCTCCCTCGGAAAACCCTACAAGCCGGAGTGAAGACCGCTGTAGTTTCTAATAATCTCTCGATTTTATTAAATTGTTCATCCGAACGATCGTTATATTATAGAGGACAATATTTTGGTTTTGGATAGCAGGCTTTAGAAACAATATTGGATCAATAACCAGTAACGCATAAAAACATAGGCGTCCCTCAATTTGAGTGTTGAGAAATTTTTTGCGTTCGATCTTGCAATCCCATTAAAGCCGGAGATAAGTAGCAAAACAGTAGAAAATTCTGGAAAGGAGGCGGTTTTAAAAACATGTCCATTTATATATATAGAGGCTGAAGATACCGGGATCATAATTATCGTAACAAGAGGCGGAAAGATTGCAATCGGCGATATTTGCGGTAAACTCGAATCCATCAGGGATACCATCGATTTTACATGTGCCGGTTACTTCTGGAACACCTCTATAACCGCAACATTTAAATACAACTTTGTGGCCAGGCTCTTCAACGGTAATAGTATTACTGTTACAACCATGGTTGTAACAGGTTGGCAACTTATACCGGTAGCATCCGTTGATTGTACTGGGACCCCAATACCCGTCTGGGCGACGAACCTCTCCGGTCGTTTGACTACCACAGCTATCGGTGTCCGTAATTTCTGCAACACAATTTGTTCCTTGTGAAGTCACCGTATTGCTCGTTCCACAGTTGCTTGTACATGCGAGGGTGAAACCATCATTTACTTCCCAGGTGTAGGGTCCTTGACCGCCGGTTACATATACATCTGCGGATCCTGTTTTGGATGGAAATTGTATGGGACTGTTGACTTCATCCCAGATAAAAGATGGGTCATAAGGCCTGACGGTTCCCTGCACTTGCTTTTCTTTATAATCTTCTACGGTGATTGTAGCCTCTCCGCATGCTGAAACATCCGCATTAAAAATATTTGAACGGTCTGCCGTTTCGCTTTCAGTTAAACTATACCCAACGCCGCTGACCTGCCACTCATAACCAGGAAACCCGCCTTCAACTTTTACGGTAATCGATCCTCCCAGGGATATGTTTTGGGGATTATCCGCAGACCATTTGAATATCCAGCTATCTTTATATTGCACCTCGGCTGGCGTTGATGAGAATCGTTGGGGACAATCCCGACATTGAGCTGAAAGATGGCTTGAATTCAACCAGAAAAGAATTATCAACATCAAAAGATTTGCGATTATTAAATTTAATTTTGACATCTGCGGCCCCTCTTTTTGAATCTTTATTGTTATTGGAGGTGTCCGTTATACCATCCTTTTTAGAGATTTGTGTTTGCGTCAAGACGAAATAAACAGAACAATAAAATCAAAACTTCACTATCTTAACACAGAATTTCATGAATAATATTTTAAATGGAGCATCCCGATTACCGGCTAACAAGCCTTTATCAGAAGATATCTTTCTGTATCGCTTTTTTCTCATGCCCTGGTATTCCGCTAGAAACTTTGAAACTAATATAGGAGAGCTATTTCTCTCTTTTTATCTTTCAAGTGTTACAGACAAATATTTAATGATCATCTTGATAGAGGTAGACCAAAACTTGAAGATACAGAAAATGAAATCTATCAAGAATCAAGGCCTGAACCCCATGCTCCCTAGAAAGTTATATTTTTATGGATGTCCCCTATTTTCTCCTATTTTCTTTTAGCATGCAAGACTCGAAGAATCTGCACCGTATCTTCAACCACTTGGTAGGGAATAATAAATGGTGTGCCGGCGATGACCAGCTCGCGAGTCCCAGGGACCCTTCCGGCTCGACCGGCGTGCGGGTGATCGGCTATCATATGGACTGCATCCCATATACGCTTTAATACTCGGCTTGCTGCTTCAGGATTATCCCGGGCAATAAACTCGCCGGCCTGATTCAGATCATCAAGAGCGAGGCGTACCCATTTAATCTTCATTGACGCCCCACTTTTTAAACGTTTTCTTTACCTGACTTTCTGTGGCAAATTTACCTTTATCCGCTTCTTTTATACCCTCCTCGATGGCTGCAATTTGCCATGCCTGGTCTTCGACATAAGTTTCGATCGCTTCAGCTACAAGGTAAGACCTGGAGCGGGCAGTCGCTTTGACTAACAGGTCGAGCTTTTTCGCTATTTTAGGGTTAAGCTTTGCTGATACGGTTGCTGTTTTCATTATATTCTCCCATTAAGTATACTTATAATATAAATAATACATTATATACTTGTGGGTTAAACGTCAACAGATTTACTTGGGAACAAGGCTTAGCTTATTTGAGAATGATAATGTCTGATTAAGATTTTCAGGGAAAATATAAAGAGAGTGTAAAGAACCTAAGTTAGGGTGCAGACCAAACGACATCATTTTTTTCATTAAACAACACGATGGAGGATACCGGGGATTTTTGTTTTACACCTGGTTTTTTGGGTGTGAAGGCCGTGTTTCCGATGCGTACACGCTCGTTGCCTTTATCGTCCTGCAAACTGATATTCGTGCCTTTTAATGTGGTCAAAATGATCTTTGAAACAAAATTATGCTCGGTTTGTTTTCTGAAAGTCAGCTGTGCAGAATTCGTTGTGGCATAGAGTACAATATTTGAGTCCGTGCCACCTACTTTTACATTGCCATCGTTGCCATCGGCGGTCAGAACAACAGTACTTTTGTTTCCAAGGCTTAATTGGGCTATTTGATGGGGTTTATCATCGCTGGAAGGTGAGTCTGTTACTTCTATATCTATAAGGTAGGGAGGGATTCCGAAAGAACCAATGGTGTTTCCGAATTTGTCCACGACCCTAAACTCTTCGGCGGTCACAATCTTTTGTTGTATTTGTATCTTTTCAGCAAAAGCAGGTCCGCTAACAAACAATTGGTTTGAAATTATCCCTCCGATAAAACCGGCCGCCAGGGCTAATATGATTACAATACTATTTTGTTTATAGCTCATTTCATCTCCTGTCTGATTTTATTGACGTTCTTTCAGACAGCACCCAATGGGCGCCGTTGGTCGACAACGTGTTTCCGTACCTGAAGTCAATTCTTTATAAGTTTCTAAAATCAGTTAATATGCTTTCTTAAAGTAACCGATCTGAGATAAATTTGTTTTGATCGCGGCTTGAAGCCGCTCCCACAGTTTGATGATGAATATGAGGAAGCGACTTCCAGCCGCGAGAAATCATTTGCGTCGAGGGTTTAGGAAATTTCTTTTAGAAATTTTTCGAAACTCTTTAGATCATTGACAGGATAGATTTTACCCGGATAATCTTTGGGAAGCGTTTTGCGCATTAAACCGGTCAAGACTCTACCGGGTCCCACTTCGGCAAATACGTCTATTTCGTCTTCGATCATTTTGCGCATAGAATCATACCATTTGACCGGGCTGCAAAGCTGTCTGGCCAGGAGACCCTTTATTTCTTCCGGATCGGCGCAATAATCGGCCGAAACATTAAACACGACGGCGCTTTCAGGTTTTGTAAATTCAATCTGATCCAGAAATGCTTTAAACTCTTCTTCGGCACCCTTTATCAATTCACTGTGCCAGGCGCCGCTGACTTTTAACGGGATCGACTTGGCCCCCTGTTCAGCTGCCAGGGTCGAAACTTTTGCCACCGGGTCCGGAGAGCCGGTGATGACGATTTGTTGTTCGGTATTATGATTGGCCACCGAAACAATGCCTTCAGCCTGAACCCGGTTAACCAGTTCATCCACCCGGTCGATAGTCAAGCCCAGAACGGCATGCATGGCGCCGCTGTGTTTGCTGGATTCTCTGTGCATCAATTCTCC
>CAMYNZ010000241.1 GCA_947259865.1 uncultured Desulfobacterales bacterium
CCGGATGAAGCCGGATATTGCAGCCTCGGGATGGCAGTTGATATTGCCCGGGAAGCCATGGAGCAAGCCTCCTTGGTGGTGGGGGAAATCAACCCCCATATACCTTTCACGTTCGGCGACACCATTGTCTCCATTGCGGATTTTGATCTCTTGGTAAAGTCAACCGAACCACCGACCTATTTTAAACGGTGGCCGGTAAGCAAGGTCATCGATCAAGTAGCGGCCAACATCGCCCAGGTGATTGAAGATGGCGATTGCATCAGCTTTTTCACCGGTTCTTTGTTCGAGGCACTGCCCCGGCACCTGTCACGCAAAAAACAACTGGGCATTCACTCGTCATATTTTACCGATGCCCTTATGGATCTTGTTAAGAGCGGTGCTGTTACCAATTATCGTAAGGCCGTGTTCAGGGGTAAATCCATTGCTTCCTATGCGTTGGGAACCCCGGAGTTGATGGCCTGGTTGGACCGCAACCCCCTGGTTGAATTGCAAAGTATTGAACAGGTGCTTGATCCGACTCAAATCGGCCGCAATCCCAATTTTGTGGTGGTGGAAAAGGCCCGCAAGGTGGATCTGCTGGGCCGAATGGTTTTCTCTGCCGGAAAGGGAGATATCATTTCGGGTCCGGGTCAATCGGCCGATCTGTTCACCGGTGCTGAAATTTCACCGGGCGGACGTACCGTGATCGGACTCACCAGTCGAAACCGTAAAGGCGATCCCAATATTGTCGTGATGCTGCGAAACCTTCGCAACCAGTTTCATATGCGCGAGTCGATTGATGCGGTAGTCACCGAATACGGTGTCGCCAACCTTAAGTGGCGCACAATCCGTGAGCGCGCCCAGGCCCTGATCGATATCGCGCATCCGGATGACAGGGAAAAACTTGTAAAAGAGGCCAAAGAAAAAAAGATTCTATTCAAGGATCAGATTTTTTTATCCGGCAGTGCCAACTTATATCCTATGGAAATCGCAACCGAACACGTCTTCAAAAACGGTCTGAAAGTCCGGTTCAGGGCTATCAAACCGTCTGATGAAGAACCCATGCGCCGGCTTTTTTATCGTTTTTCGGACCAGACGGTCTTCCGCCGATTTTTGTTCCCCATCTCGGTCATGCCCCATAATAAAGCCCAGGGATATGTCAATGTCGACTATCGCCGCGCAATGTCGGTGGTGGCCCTGGTTGGAGAGCCCGGGGACTCCAACATCATTGCCGAAGCCCGATATGTGCAGGATGAGCAAAGCTGTTTTGGGGATATCGCGTTTGTAGTGGATGAAAAATATCAGGGATTGGGTATCGCCACCTATCTATATGAAATGCTGATCCGGTTGGCAAAAGAACGAGGGTTGAGGGGGTTTACAGCTGAAGTGCTGCAAGCAAACAAAGAGATGATGAAAGTTTTTGGAAAAGGACATCTACCGATAAACGCCCGGTTGGAAAACGGCTTGTACCGGCTGACCATTCCCTTTGATAATCAAACTGCCCAGGAAAGCTTAGATACCACTTAGCCGGGAAATGCCGGAACAATAAAAGACAAAGTTCTAAAAACGAATGTTTATTCCTTCATGTCTAAGATACTGCCTGCCCACCATCGCAAGCCGCTCAGGCGAGGCGGACGGGGATGCTTGATGCTGGATAAAAAAAGGTAATCAGTCCGAGATAGCCACTAAAGAATTGCGGGCCGACTGTCAACGCCACGTATTGAGTTTGCCAGAAATAAACTCAACGATATAATTATGCTCATCCTTGCCTGATCCTTTTACGTCTAAAGCCTCACCAAAACAAATTCGAACCGGTATTGCCGGATCAATTTTTCCAAAATCTTTAAACCATCTGCCGATTCCCCAAGCATCTGTTTTTACGGCAATGGGTATGGCAGGCACATTTGCGCGTTTTGCCAGTTTAATTCCCAGGGTATTAAATTTTTTAGTGTCAAAAAAGAGGCTGCGTGTTGTCTGGGGAAAAATAATGATGGAAGTATTTTTATTCAACCGCTTCTGCCCTTCTTCCAGAACATTTCTTAGATCTTGTCTGGGATTAACCCTTCCAACCACAACCGGGTCTTGACTCACCATTACATGTTTAAAAAAAGGATAGGATATTAGGCTCTCTTTTACAACAAAGGTTACATCTCGGTAAGGTTGAATCAGACAGGGCAGGACAAATGTCTCCAGAATACTCATATGGTTGGCGATAAATACGCAGGGAGACTCAAGTTTCCGATGGGCGCCAAAATTCTGCAACTCAAAACTTCCCCCCACAGACTCAAAGCCCTTAACAATATCTAAACTACTTTGAATCCACCTTTGTCTGGTATAATCTCCCTTTTTTGAAAATTTTGAGGCCGACAAAACGACACCGAACATTTTGGCATAAAAAAACGTTGTGGGGAATTTCCGTGCAAACCAGGAGATCGGTGTCTCCGGGGTTTTATAGCTGTTTTGAGTTGTCAGGTATTTCATTGTTCTTATTTAAGGTTCTTCTCCACTTTAGTAGGAGAAGAGGGTCCAAGCCCGCCACAGAGACGGCGGATAAAGATTCCAGGGGTCAAGGATTCCAGGGTTTGTTTTCTAAAGACTTTATCAATGCTTTTAACATTCTTTCTATTTCTGCTAGGTCTTTTTTGCTGTATCCAATTCACCTTTTTCAATGAAGCCTAAATCCCCGGCTAATAATATCTGGGTTTCCAGTTCACAAACCGAACCATGAGAAACATAAAGCATCCTAATGTAATCAAGGGTTGTTTTTCTACCATATCCTTTCACTCGACCCCTTGAATCTTTACCTGCCGTCTCTGTGGCGGGCTTGACTCCTTGGACCCTCTGGGACCACACCTACTGACTTGAAGATTATTCACTTGACTTGCCCTAATTAGCTGCAACTAATCGGGAGATAATCTGTTAATTTTAATAACCACCAGGGTGATATCATCTTCTATGCGGGTGCCGTTTTGGAAAGTATTTAAAGAGCCTATTATGGCTTCCAGAATTTCGTTGGCACTCAAGGACGAATTGTCGAGCAGGATGTCGTAGATCGGTTCTTTGCCAAACATTTCTCCGTCCCGGTCGCGGGCCTCCCAGATGCCGTCCGTGCTTAAAAGGATGATCTGCCCTGGCCGCAGACCGGTTTTCGAATAGGCCTCAAAATTCCAGTTCTCATCCACTCCCAATGCGATTCCCGAGCCGCCCAGTTCTTCAAATGCGTTGGTACCGGGATCATAAAAAATGGCAGCGTCATGTCCCGCCCGAACCCATTGGAGCTGTTTTTGGACCGGATCGATCGACAGGTAAAACATGGTCATAAATTGTCCTGAATCCTCTACATCCAAAACCAGTTGACGGTTTACGTCGTTTATAATGCTTGCGGCACTGCCCGAAAATGACGAGCGCTGCCGGAGTGATGAGCGAACCGTAGCCATAAGCAGAGCAGAGGGAATGCCGTGTCCGGATACGTCTCCGATGGCGACGCCGATGCGCTCATGTTCAGTGCTGCCGCTGATGATATAATCATAATAATCACCGCCGGTTTCATCACAATAGATACTTTTACCGGCGATATCGAAGCCTTTGTGCTTAATGTTGCCTTTGGGCAAAAGATTCTGTTGTACCTGCATGGCCAAATCCAATGACTGCCGCATGTGGTAGCGTTCTTTGAGACCTTCGGTCATTCGGTTGAAATTTTCAGCCAGCACCCCCAGTTCGTCATTGCTGGAGACAGGGACCGAAGCCGATAAATCGCCTTTTTCAACTTGTATCATAGCTTTCACCATCTGGCTTACGGGATTTACAATGCCGGTGGCGGATAAACGAGACAAGATAATTGCCGTGGCAAGCGCAACCGCCAGTAAAAAGGCAGTCAGGTAAGAAAGGCTCTGGATAACTTCCTCCGGGTTCATTACCAGCATCAATCTGGCTTTGTTATAGGATAAAACAGCCATCAGAATCATCGGCAATATGCTGGCGAGCACAAAGGTGATGATTATCCTTAAGTGCAACCTCAAGCGGTATACCCCGGAAATTTTGACCACGCCGCCATGGGGGAAAAAATACGGATAAATCCGTCGACAAGATATTTCAGTGGTGAAAAAGACGATGGCACAAACCACGACGCCGGAGACGATAATCCCGACAAATGTCCTGACGATCTCAAAAAACCTTACGGATAGGCTTTCCTCAACAAGACCCAAATTAATATAGATCGACATAATAAAAGCGGCCAAAACCCAGTTTAGCAGGCTGATCATGGCGGATCTAAAAGGCATATTGAGTATCTTGCGCTGGGCCTTTTTGTTTAATTCAGGTGCAACTTCCCGGCCCTTGGCTTTCAGTCGAATATAATCCATCAGGTCTTTTTGCCAGCTGCGGTGTAAAGTCATAGCCAGAATGACCAGTCCAATAAACATGATCGCAGCCACGGCAAGGGTATTCTTAATTTCCTGAACCGAACGCACCTCATCAATAAAGGTGAAATAGGACAACACAATGCTGGCCCCGGCCAGATTGGCAAGGATTTGCGAGATCGTCAGCCTTCTTCGCATAAATATCGGTATATAATGCCAGGGATCATTTTCGATTGCTTTCCAGCTGTTCATTTTGCCTGCTACTCCGTTGCCAGCATTAATTAAAATGATTGAAACAATCGATACCGCGTCTGTAACCGATCTCATCCGGATATCCAATCAGGAAATAGCGCAGAAAGATTTGTCTGTCAATTAGGTCAAGACTGCCTATCTCGCAATTGAATAAGAATATGCGCATAGGGGTTGGTAGGGCCATGACCGGCACCGATATCCAGACCCTGGGCAATGGCCTGGGTGATGAATTTTTTGGCTTTTCCCACAGCCTCGGTGATCAAATCACCGTCGGCAAGCATGGTGGCCAACGCTGCTGAAAACGTACACCCGGTTCCGTGGGTGTTGCGCTGATCCAAACGGGGGGCATCAAAAGTTTCGAAAGACACACCATCAAAAAGAAGGTCCACTGCCCTGCCTTCAAGGTGTCCGCCTTTGATCACGACATTTTCGGGACCCAGATCATAAATCTGCCTGGCAGCTGCACGCATGTCATCCATATTTTTCACCGGACGACCGCAAAGAACTTCAGCTTCCGGAAGATTTGGTGTTACCACCGTGGCTAAAGGAAGCAGCGTGCTTTTTAGGGTTTGTTTGCTATCCTCGGAAAGAAGTGAGTCCCCGCTTTTGGCCACCATGACCGGATCGACGACCAGAGGCTGGACATTATGCCGTTTAATCCCGGCAGCCACAACTTCCACAATTTCGGGGGTGGCAAGCATGCCTGTCTTGGCCGCATCAGCGCCGATATCGGAAAGAACCGATTCCATCTGCTGTTCGATAAATTCGATTGGCACCGCGAACACACCCTGCACCCCCACCGTGTTTTGGGCGGTAAGCGCCGTAATAACACTCATTCCATAGCTACCCAATACGGTGATGGCTTTCAGATCGGCCTGGATACCGGCACCACCCCCCGAATCCGATCCCGCCACGGTCAATATTCGTTTCATGGTTTAGCCTCCTGCTAATCAAGAATGTCAAATTCTGCCACGCTTGGCAGCCTAACGGGTTGGGGTGGGGAAAAAAACCATTCCCAGCAGGGAACGGTTTTTAAATTGAAAAAGCGAAGTTTTAACGTGTCGTTCCCTGCGCTGGTATTAACCAGATCAGGTTCCACGGGTATATTCTCAGGCGCAAAACGCCACCCCGAGCAATGAAAACATTTGTAGGATTATCTGATAGGTTAGTGAATGAAAATCTGAGTGTCAATATTGGAATTTAGGTAGACATCGAGCTTACCCAAATTTGCATTGCATCCTTGGCAGTGTTAGGTTAAATTTCTCACCGCAGAGACGCAGAGGACGCAGAGATCAAAATATTTTTGCCTTCGCCGCTGAGGGGACGGCGAAGGCAAAG
>CAMYNZ010000242.1 GCA_947259865.1 uncultured Desulfobacterales bacterium
TCTCGTTCATCTTCCAGCTCCAACAGCTCAAACATAATGGGGGGTTTTACGGAGTGGGCCGGCAGGCGTTTTTCCACCTCTTTTATTTTTTCTTCCAACAGATGCAATTCGTTTTCAAGCGATTTTATGTCATTTGCGGTCCTCATTCAGATCTCCTGTATCCCTCTTAATTTCTCGCCAGTATAACCAGATGGGCCGCACCCGATTGCGAGTGCACCCTTTGACGCCTTGATGTGCCTTTGCCTTTTTCCGCCATAGAACCCTGGCGGGCTAGTTCGCCACAAAGCTCTGGCGGGTAAACCCTCCACAGGGCTCTGGCGGGTAAACCCGCCACAGGGCTCTGGCGGGTAAACCCGCCACAGGACTCTGGCGGGTAAACCCACCACAGGACTCTGGCGGGTAAACTTAATTCATCCTTTTCTGACCACGGGGTGGTCGTTGACTTTCAGGTGGATTTCATGATTGAAAAAGGCATAGCGGTAATTGGTTCTACAACCATTGATAATATAACCATAAATGATTCCCCCAGCCATTTTAAGCTGGGTGGTGTGACGACGTATTCCGGTATCACCTATAGTCGGCACGGCATTGTTACGCACGCCGTAACTAACGTTGCACCCCAGGATTTGCTGATACTAAAAAAATTATCCAAAGAAAATATTATTGTCCATAACGGATTTACCGAATATACGACCCGATTCGATAATTATGTCAACGGTGATAACCGCTATCAGCGCCTACCGCATACGGCCAGGCCTATAAAACGCCTTCAAATTGCTGAAGTTATGAATCTGGTCGATGGAATTCATCTTGGGCCCCTGCATCCCCTGGATATGGAGTTTGCTGTATTACAATTGCTGAAAGATTCAAATTCATCCATTTTTTTAGACATCCAGGGGTATGTAAGGTATATAAGCGGCACCCCTGTTTATCCCGCTGTTTCACCACATATAACCGATGCTTTGGCTGCAGCCCAATTTGTGAAAGCCGATGAACTTGAGCTAGAAATCATTCTGCGCGATTTTCAAACGAATTTAAACGACTTGATGACTAAATACAATATCAAAGAGTTCGTTGTCAGCCGGGGTGGGAAAGGGGGATTCGTAAAAACGATCAACACCGAAAAAATCGTTTACAAAGCAGCGCCTGTAGGGAAACCCGACGATTCAACAGGTGCCGGTGACGTTTTCTTTGCAGCCTATATCATTGGCCGGTTTTTAAAAAATAAAGATGTAATGGATGCGTGCAATTACGCAGCCAGTCTATCGGCGCGGCAGGTAGCGGGCAGATATATCACGCCGGCTGAACTTGGTTTGCATCCTCGAAAGGGGTGGTGGCATGTTCACAAAAAAAGGCCGCCGAATGGCGGAGACTGAGGCAAGTCTGATTCCCCCGCAGCTTCAGAAAAGCATTATCGGATTGACGACCCCCCTGATTAAAATTTTATCCAGGTGGGGTATCAAACCAAACGCGGTGACCGTCGCCGGTGTCATCACAACTGCCTGTGCCGCAGTTATTATATTGCTGGGGTATATTCGATGGGGAGGCCTTTTAATTTTGCTGGGAGGCCTTTGCGATATGATCGACGGTATCCTGGCACGATACACCCATACGTCTACCCGCTTTGGTGCATTGTTGGATTCAACGATCGATCGTTATGCAGAATTCGTTATGTTTTTCGGAATTGCCGCTTATTTTTTCTTTGAAACTGATTATTGGTCATTGGTTGCTGTTTTTCTTGCTTTGTGCGGCTCATTGATGGTCAGTTATACCAGGGCTCGCGCCGAGGGCCTCGGGTTTGAAGCTAAAATTGGTTTGATGCAGCGTGCTGAGCGCATCGTAATTATCGGCCTGGGGGCTTTGATCCATCCGATCGCCCTAAAAGTAGCCATATGGTTGGTGGCATTTTTTGCAAATTATACCGCGGCCCAGCGCATTATGTACGTATACAAACAAGATGTGAAATAGAAGTGGTTTTAAAACCACTTCTATTCTGTTTTCATTTGACACATGCTCTCCCATTTCCTTATAGAGATGTAAGACAAATGGCGGCATTGATTGGCCATTGAGATGCCGGGCTCCTGGTGCATGCCAAAACGCCGCTCAAGGGCTAAGGTTACACGGTAAAAATTCAAATATTTAAACACCCAAAGACAGGAGGGTCATAATGAAGGTTGCTGTTATCGGAACGGGGATTATGGGACGCGGCTGGATCACGCAATGTGCCATGACCGGCAATGAAGTTCACTGTTTTGACTCCAATCGGGAAACACTGGACGGTACGGTTGCCTTTTGCGAGAGTCTTGCCGGTAAAGTGGCCAAAAAGTTTAAGATCGATCAACCGGATTACGGAACGAAAACGGTTAACAACATTACTGTTTACCAGGAAAAAAAGAGCTTTATCGAGGCGGCTGCAACCTGTGACGTTTTTCTGGAGGTGATTTTCGAGGATTTAAACCTCAAATGTTCCGTGCTTTCTGAATTGTTGCCGCAGCTTCCTCAAAAGATTATCTTTTGGTCCAACACCAGCAGCCTGGATATCGATGTGATGGGCGAAGCCGGCGGGAGGCCGGAACGGTCCATCGTCACCCATGGCATGAACCCGGTACCACTGATGCCCGGTGTAGAGGTGGTTCCGGGGTGTAAGACAACCGCGGAAACCGTGGAGTTTACCCGCAATGCTTTGCTCGAAATGAAGAAAGCCCCTTTTCTGGCGCCGAACATACCGGGATTTTGGGTCAATCGGCTTTTGGTGCCCCAGATGCTGGATGCCGTGCGGCTTTTGGAGCAAGATAAGATCAAAGTTGCGGATGGTGACATAGGCCTTAACACCAGCCTGGGTCATCCCCAGGGAACGTTCAAGCTCCATGATTTTATTACCACCCCTACCATGCTGCGCGTTGCGCTGGAAATGTATCAGGCATCCAATGATCCCCGCATGTACCCGCCGTTGACTTTGATGCGAATGGTGAAAAATGGTGAATGGGGGGCCAGCAGCGGAAAGGGGTTCTATGATTGGAGCGATCCCCGCAATCCCGAGGCGCGTGACCTGTCTCAATACGTTGTCCGCGCGGCAGAGGATATGACCCGGCAGGTCAACTAACGTTTTGCCGAGATCGATGCCAATTGTCGGAATAATCATCCGCTAAAAGGATGTTTTTCAAGTTTCCAACTGTTTTTGTGCTTGAGCAGTAAGGATTGGCTGCAAGGTGTTTATAAAAAGCCAATAAAATATTGACATTCGGGTTTGTCTTCTGTAGAAGCTATAAAACAAAAAATCAGGCTGAGGCATAAACCCAAACCCCAAAAAGGAGGAAAGGCAGTATGTCAAAAGCAGATTTAATCGAGGCTATGGCTAAAGATGCCGGCATCACTAAAGCTGCGGCCGGTGCCGTTCTGGACTCATTCGTCGGCGGCGTAACAAGGACCCTAAAGAAAAAAGGCGGTAAAGTTACTCTGGTTGGTTTTGGTACCTTTTCAAAAACCCGGCGCAAAGCACGCAAGGGGCGCAATCCTCAAACCGGCGAGACCATTAAGATCAAGGCCGCCAACGTGGTAAAGTTCAAAGCAGGCAAACAACTTAAAAGCTCTATTTAATGATGACCGCGGCGGTTTATTTAACCTGCGAAGGTTAGGTAAACCGCCGTTCAGTTTAAAAGTTAAATTCCGGCCTTCCCCGGCTAAACCGGCTGAGCTTCAATCCACCGCACAACCCCGAGATCGTACATCATTTCAATATATCTTATCCATTAATTCGAGACTACCGAGGTGTTTCACACACTGCAACTGCATGCTGTCAGGGGTTGCCTGCAAAGCACAAACAGGTTAACCGGGTATAGACGGGTAATATTTTGAAGCGTTACCGTTAGAACCTATCTCAACAATAGTGGATCGGGATCCAGAGCAAGCCCGCCACAATAACGGCGGGTAAAGCGCGGGATGGCGAAAAAGCGGAGCATACACGGCAGTATGTGAGCATTTTGAGCCGATCCGCAACGAAGCTCTGGATCCCTAGACACATTTTTGAGATGGGTTCTAGGGTCGCTTCAGCTGTGGGGACTATTGTAAGCCATGAAATCGTTGAATTATGTGATGGCATATGCTTTTGGCTGGTTAGCCAGGATATTTTCAACCCTATTGTTCAGCACCTGCCGGGTAAGGGTGTTCGGACGGGAGATAGAAAAAAAATATCTTGAACAAAATCCCGGCCAAAGGCTGCTTTATGCTTCCTGGCACAGAGGTTTATTCTTTTTGATATATTTTTATAGAAATTTAAAATTCGTTGTAATGGCAAGTGCCAGCAGGGACGGTGAACTCGCGGCTCAAACAACGCGACGGTATGGTTGGATCCCCATCAGGGGTTCCTCCAGCTTCAGGGGTTCAGAAGCGCTTCGAGAAATGTTGCCCCTATTTGAAAAAGGTCACAGGGGTGGGCTGGTGGTTGATGCCCCTCAAGGACCGCCCTGCCTGTCCAAAATCGGAATTATTGTATTGGCAAAAAGGACCGGGTTACCGATTATCCCTGTTGTTTGGAGTGCCGATAGCTGCTGGCGTCTTCGGAGTTGGGATCGAACGATAATTCCAAAACCTTTTTCCAGAATTGTTTTTTTATATGCGCCTGATCTCATTAAAATTCCGACGGATACGTCACGAGACGAATGTGAGGCTTACAGACAAGAATTGGATGCCACGCTCAATCGTATCATGTATCAAACCGATCATTTTTTTAAATCCCCGCAATATTCAGATCCCAGACAGGTCGTCATTCCTGATCCTTTACCAAGCTGCGACACAGAAAATTAATAGCTGAAGTTTGCATGAAAATTGATAAGAATCTTCTAAATAAGGGAAAAAAGCGGGTATATGCCAAATCGCCATTATAATCAGACCATCACCGGCGCCGTCACAACCGTTGGGGATACCGGCCATATTTTACAACAAGCCCTATAACAGCTTGTTTAGCCCATGAACAAATGATATGGTAATGCGGTTCTTTCGCAGGTAAGGTGGGATCGTTCGCGAAGAAAACGCATTACTTCATATCTATTCATTGAGCGCAGACATCTCCGCCGCTTTTCTGTTGCTGCTCGGATGGATTAATATTCCATGGAGAATATTGATTGTGGTTTTTTAACGGCTCATTCTGTAAAACTTCTTTCGATTCCGAATTCGCGCTTTCGTATGGGAGGTTTTCAAAGCGCATAAACTTAGGGGTATATGCAATATGAAAACTCACTGGAAAGATCGTGAGAGCATCCTGGACTCCATGATACTGGCCGGCTTTTTTATTGCTGTTATTTACTGGGTTCTGGATTCTATTTTAAATATTTTCTTCTCCAACAAGTATAATATTATTGCCGAACTTATTGGACCCGATTTGTATGATATCTACATTCGTATCGTCGTTTTGTGCCTGATACTCATATTCGGGTCCCATGCCCAATCCACACTCAATCGGATGCGGCGAACGCGTGATGTCCTGCATGCCAGTGACGAGCGTTACCGGGCCTTGTTCGAACACAATCCGATCGAAACCATAATTGTGGATAACAGTGCCGCTGTGACCGGATACAACCTCGCCAAGGCCCGGTCAAAAGGCCGATTGCCGAACATCGGAGATATAATGTACCGGGATTACGCCGGAAAACACAAGAAGGATATGCATCAAGAATTGATGGCATGTATTTCATCCGGCCAATCAAGAGAATTTCCGGAACAAAAATATGACGGTAAATATCTGCATATCCGAATTGCGCCATTTTCAAATGGCGCAATTATCACTTCTATCGACATCACCGAGCAAAAACGGTTGCAAAATCAGCTTCAACAAACCCAAAAAATGGAGGCCATTGCCACCCTTGCCGGCGGTATTGCCCATCAGTTTAACAATATCCTAAGCGGGATTACA
>CAMYNZ010000243.1 GCA_947259865.1 uncultured Desulfobacterales bacterium
CTGCTCACGCTCAACATGCATTATGCTCTTATTACAGTTGTGTAAATTTTTGACCACCATTTGTCTTTTACTGCCCTTGTTTACCTTTGCGAAAAAATGTTGACGTAATTACATTTCGTATATACAATAACATCATGAAATTCGAATGGGATGAAAATAAAAATGAGGTGAACATACGTAAGCATGGAGTCGACTTCAATGACATCCCTGAAATTTTCGATGGCCCGATGATCATAAATTTTGATGATAGGGTTGATTATAACGAAGAACGTTATATTGGGATTGGAGTTTTAAGAAACATAATTGCAGTTGTTGTCTTTGTCGAAAAGGATGAGGACGTTATACGTATTATTTCTGCAAGAAAGGCGAATAAACATGAAAGCAAAACCTTCGAAAAAGAAATCAAAAACCGACTGGGATAAGCTTTATAACATGTCAGATACGGATATTGACTATTCGGATATTCCTCCGCTTGACAGCGAATTTTTCAAGAAAGGCGAACTGCGTATGCCAAAAACAAAGCCATTAATCTCTATCAGACTGGATTCTGATGTATTAGAATGGTTTAAATCTCAAGGAGCTGGATATCAGACCCGTATGAATGCTGTATTGCGGATGTATATGGAAGCGCATAACAAATCGGTGAAGTCGGACCGGGCATAAATTGCGGTTTTTGAAACTGCTGAAATCACCCATCGGTTTGAGCGGTTGGTAGCAACCATGCTTATTGCATGCCCGGCCGCTGAGCTCGGTCGTTAGGCTCACAAACGATTGGACCTTTAGCTAGGAGGAAAAGTGAATTTTCTTGGCAAGCTGCTCTCACAATGCGGAAAGCCTCGCGGATGGTTTGGCCGGATCCTTGTTCGTGGTATGAACTTAGGGCATTCTGGTTTGACGCGTTGGGGTCTTTCGAAGGTCGAGATTCCTGAACACGCGAACGTTCTCGATATCGGGTGCGGTGGCGGTCGAACCCTCGAGCATCTTGCATCCCTTGTTAAACTTGGCAAAGCAATCGGCATCGACTACTCAGAGGACTCTGTTTCTGTCGCACGGAAAAGGAACCAAAAACTGATTGTCAGCGGTCGCGTTGAAGTTCTCCATGGGTCGGTATCATCGATGCCATTCTTGGATGCAACCTTCGACTGTGTTTTAGCAGTGGAGTCCTATTACTTCTGGCCTGATATTGCTGCAGACCTTGCCGAAGTGCGTCGTGTGATGAAACCGAATGGTCAGCTGCTGATCATCGCTGGTATGTACCGTGGATCGAAGTTCGACAAGCGAAACATGAAACTGATCAGAGCTGGCGGCATGAGGTGCTTTTCTGTGCAGGAGTTCGAGGAGACCCTGCAGGATTCCGGATTCTCTGCTGTAGCTGTCTCCGTGGAGCCCCGAAAGGGATGGGTTTGTGTGGTCTCGGAGTTGGGGTCCAAAGACCGTATAGGAGAAAAATCACAACGCGACACGGCCTAACATCACGTTGCAGGTGACACGAGCTGCTGTCGACTACATTGCATATCGCCGGCTCTCGGCCGTCGGCAATGTACCCGCCAGCTTCGGCGCAGGGCGCCGGACCGCTTGCGCCCCTGAACTCGGGCGTTATGTGCCTTAAAGGTGCTGGACCGTATGAAATGGAAGCATCAGCTTTTTGCCTTGACTCTTTACCTGGCTATAATCATAGGTGGCTTCAAATTCATACCCAAAGAGCCCCCTCTTTTCGGTATGGGTATGATTCCCGGGCCTTTGGCTTTGTTCAGCGGATTCGGTCTTCCCATTATTGTTGCATTGGGCATTGGTGTTGCTGTATTCCGAAAATCAGAAGCCCGCAAAGGAATCAACGCAGCATTTTTTTTGGTTGGTTCGATAATCATCTGGGGTATAGCCTTTTTTCTGTTCTATTAAATCCTATTGAAAATCTAAGGAGCTCATTACTATTTTCTCAAAGTGGTGAATGACATTGGACGAGCCGTGGCAGCAGCTCTTAAACTTTTATAATGCAAGGATAGCACATAACCAATCAGTGAAGCTGACAGCCTGCAGTTCGCGGGTTTTCGTAAAAGGCCGTGCAAAATCCAAACTTATCATGGCCGCAGCTCACTTCCACGTTGAGTCTGTAGAAAAAGTCTAATTTTCAGAAAGAAAAATACGAAAAACGTTTTAAGGGGGAAAGAATGGGATCACATCTTAATTATTAACTTTTGAAACGAATAATTAATAATTAAGATGTAACCCTGTTTCCCTTTCCATTTCGGACGAACAAATCGCTTGAGATCGACGGGAAAATGATAGCGCGTTTCCCACGACTCAGCTCAAACGTTAAATGCCAAGCAACAACGGAGAAGTAATGTGAACATCGACCGGTTCATGCAAAGTTACAAAGCTGCGTGGGAGCAACGTGACGAATCCATGTTTTGCGCCCTATTCACTTCACGCGGCGAGTACCACAACACACCGTTTGCCGTCCAGCGGGGCCACGCACAGCTAGCTGAGTATTGGCGCCGTGTGAAACTACAGGAGGATGTAAGAGTTACCTATGAGGTATTGGCGTCAACTCCCCAGGGTGGCATCGCCCATTGGCACGTCACCTACCAAGTTGCCTCCGAAGATCTCTTTCAAATCTGGGCCAAATCCACCGGCACAAACCTTGTGGCACGAAAACCTGGCGATCCGCTACCTAGAATGGTCCTCGATGGCGTGCTAATCGCTGAGTTCGAGGGTAGTCTGTGCAGTAAGTGCGAAATATGGTGGCACAGCATGCCGCAGGCTTCATGAGCGCTATAGGAGCATTATATTGGAAGTGCTATTTCTTAAACTACTGCCAATTTTTATTATATTTGTATTTCTTGCCAGTATTATAAAAATAGCATCAGAAAACCAGCGATTCGCATTATTCAATATAGGAAATTTCGTAGAATTCAAAGGACCAGGGTTGCTTTTTAAATGGCCGTGGAGCGCAATCTTCTGGGAAAGGCTCACAGTTGGAGATCATGGTGAATTAATCAGCAATGAATTGGCAAAATTCAAAGATATTGAAATACCAATAAAATGCGAAGGAGAGGTATCAATTGGTTCTCGTATTAGAATCACAGATTTCTCAGAAAAACATGCTTTTGTGAAAAAAGATCCTGATCTAAAAAGATCGATTATATGTGAAAACTGCGGGCATAAGATGGAAATATAAGGGTGCATAACATGCGGCTTCACAAAGGACCGCAAAATGCACGCGGCCTGTGAGCCGCGGCGTTAGGTGCTTATTGGCAACTATGGAAAAACTATTTAGATACATCGTAGTCATTTCCACAGTTTTATTTGTCGTATTTTGGCTTCTTCCGTATTTTGATTATTTGTGGCTCACGGAGGATGAGCTCCAACTTGTGAGTGTTGACACATACGGATCATATATACCGAATCACCCATTAATCTACTGTGGGCTTTTTGCTGTTTGGTTGGCCCTTTCTATTGGTTTGTTTTTTTATGTGAATGTAGCGCGTACAGGATTTTTTGTAATGACAATTTTTGTTACGTTAGCCAATTTCTTTTGGGGAGAAAGAATGGAGAAAGAATGAGAAAGAATGGGGTCACATCTTAATTATTAACTTTTGAAACGAATAATTAATAATTAAGATGTGACCCTGCTTCCCCCGCCTGCTTCCCCTGCTTCCCCCGCTTTTTCTTTAAGCATCCCAACAAGGCAGTCGTGGACATCCGAGAATATCGAACATGATGAGAAGTAAAAGCAGCTAACAATTGGCTGGAGCTGACAGGAAGTAACCAAGGCCTATATCGAAAAGGCTTTTGGTTGTCGAAAGTTCTTAGGCCTGCAGCTCATCCCTGACGTTAGCGTCTCTTCCCCCTCATTTATTAAAATCCATCTTGACAAATAAAAAGATTTGATATATCGTATATACATTATATCGCATTAGATGGAGAATTAAAATGACCACTCAAATGATAGTTCGAATAGCTCCTGAGCTCAAAAATAAGGTAAATAGCCTTGCCAAGGCTGAGGGTAAGAGTGTTAGCGAAGTCGTAAGAGAACTGTTGGAAGATTACGTTAAGAATCGAGATATCGGTTTATACATTGACGATCTGTGGCAGCGAATAGGTGATAAGCTTGTATCCCGCAAGGTTGGTCCCAAAGAAATTCAACGTACTATTCAGGAAGTGAGAGCGCGTAAGTGAGCAGGGTTGTCGTTGATACAAACGTTTTCATTTCATCCTTTTTTGGGGGTAATCCCCGCAAAATAATTGATCTTTGGAAATTGGGTGAAATCACCCTTTGCCTATCGAAACCCATAGTTGATGAATACATAGAGGTTCTACGCCGGCTAGGCCTACAGAATGAAAAAGAGATAGAAGAATTACTGGGTCTTTTTGCTCATGGTTTTCATGTCGTTTTCACGGCAAAAACTCCAGAATTGCATATTGTTGAAAAAGATCCCGACGATAACATGTTCGTTGAATGTGCTGTAGCTTTAAAGGCCGGATTTGTTATCACAGGCGACAAAGCTCTCAAAGCAATCCAAGAATACATGAATATCAAAATTGTCAGCCCTAACGAATTCCTAAGCAAATATAGAACACTTAAACGCTAACAAATCAGTGGAGCTGACGGCGTGTAGTTCGCGGGTTTATCGTAAAAGGCCGTGCAGACTCGGCACTCGGCAGGGCCGCAGCTCACTTCCACGTAACCACCCCATAAACATATAATAATCTGAATATCCACCATTTAAATCTATTTAAAAATCTGAGATTATAAACTGAACGCTTGACGTTAATAACGGATTGCGTTAATATATCCTCATGATAAAAACTTTCCGGGTTAAAGAAACTGAAAGTATTTTCAACAGACTTCTTTCCAGTAAATTACCTCAAAATATTCAGCATCTTGCACGAAGAAAATTGGTTATTTTGGATGCAGCTACCGAATTAAATGCTTTGCGCGTTCCGCCTGGTAACAGATTGGAAGCATTAAAAGGTAAGCGGAAAGGACAACATAGCATCCGCACCAACAATCAGTGGCGAATTTGTTTCAAATGGAAAACCGGTGATGCATATGATGTTGAAATTGCAGATTATCATTAGGGGGCAACAATGAAAAATAAAAAACTTCCTTCCATTCACCCTGGTGAAATCCTTATTGAGGAATTCTTAAAACCAATGGGAATCAGTCAATATCGACTTGCCAAAGACATAAGTGTACCTCCAAGACGAATTAACGAAATTGTTCATGGAAAACGATCAATCTCAGCTGATACAGCCTTGCGTTTAGGGCGATTTTTTGGAATATCGCCTCAATTCTGGTTAAATCTCCAAACCCGTTTTGATCTTGAAGTAACCGAGGATCTGCTGGCAGAGCGCCTTGAAAAAGAGGTACAGGTACTCAGTTCAAATGCAGCTTAAAGCATCGTTTAGGTTATAACCAATCGCTTAACCTGCCGGGAAAATAATGCGGTTTTTCGTAATTGAATGTGCAAGCTCGAAGGAGAGTAGTCCTGCGCAAGTCATTTTCAAACAAGGAGAAACAGATATGGGTGACAAGGGCAAAAAAGATAAAGGCAAAAGGGAACAACAGAAAAAGGCCCAGATTAGTCCAAAGGAAAAACGAAAATTGAAAAAAGAAAAGAAGAAATAACTGCCCACAGTAGTCCGGTGACCCTAAATCAAGCACGGAAGTTTTGTGCCAATTACTAAAAGAGACAATTCAAACCGTCGCAATTAGGGGCCTAACCAACGGATGAACCAGACGGGAAGAGACTCGTGCCTTTATCGTTGTGGGTCGTGCAAGCTTGAAATACCTCAGGCCCTCTGGTTATATACAGCGTTGAGCTACATCCAATAGAGTAGAGCAGACTTCAATATAAAAACGAGAATATCGATGATGGATATCAAAATTCGCACT
>CAMYNZ010000244.1 GCA_947259865.1 uncultured Desulfobacterales bacterium
ATTCAAGGGGTCAAGGATTCAAGGGTTTGTTTTCTAAAGACTTTCTCAACACCTTTAACCTTCTTTCGATTTCTGCGATGTTCTTTTTTAGTCTACCCTATACGCCTTTTTCAATTAAACCTAAATCCCCAGTTAATAGTATCTGCGTTGCCAGTTCGTAAACAGAACCATTATTTTGGTATGACTTTTGCGCGGCTTTCAATTTTTTGTAATTCTTTAGCATTTCACTCGAACCCTCGAATCCTTGACCCCTTGTACCCTCTGGGATCATACCTGCTAAACTGGAGATAACGGTTTATTCGGTTTTAAATAACTACAACGAATCCGGACATGATCCACAAATATTAACTCATTTTGCAATCAAATCAATAGATCCAAAATCTCCAGGGGTCGGTCGATAAGCACCCGGCAACCGTTTTTTTTCAACTCGTCAGCCGGGCGAAAACCCCAGCCGGCCCCCACCGGGAACATGGATGCCGCCAAAGCAGTCTTCATATCCACTGCACTATCACCGAGATAGAGAAAGTCTGGAGGGCGTAATTTCAGCCGCTTGGCCACGTCCAGTGCTCCGGCCGGGTCAGGTTTTGGGGAAACATTTTCCCGCTGACCGAGGACAACCTCAAATTGCCAATTCGGCAGAAGTTCTTCAACGCAAATTTTTGCAAAATTATGCGGTTTGTTGGTTAATACCGCCATCTTGATTTTGCGGGCAGTCAAAGAATCCAGCAATTCCGGGATGCCTTTATACGGTTTTGTCTTTACATTCCAATTGCGGCTGTAGTCTTTGAGAAAGGCATCCAGACAATCACCAATGATGTCTTTGTGGCGCTTATCTTCCGGTAAAGCACGCCTGATCAGCCTGGCGGCCCCATCACCGATAAAATAGCGATAGGAATCCAAATTGTGCCCGGGAAAACCGCTTGCCGCTAGCACACGGTTTACGGCATCAGCTAAATCTTCCAGGGTGTCGAGCAGGGTTCCATCGAGATCAAAAAGGATAGCGTTGTAGGACATGTAATTTCTTTTAGAAAGGTATGCATCAAGGCGTCCCGCGGTTTGAATGCGGAGTCCGCCAACGCACTCTGGCGGATAAACGTACACCTCGTGGCTGGAAGCCACTCCCACCAATTTTTAACACCACCGTGTATACTAAACTCGATCCAATATGAATAGTGGGAGCGGCATCTTGCCGCGATTAATTAGCACTTCAAATCGCGGGACAACGCCGCCTGCCCGCCACCAGCCCGCTCGTGCCTTGCGTGGCAGGCGGGTCGCGAGCCGCTCAGGCAAGGCGGGCGGGCCATTGGGCGCTAGCCCACCGGAGGCGGACTAGTCTGCCAGAGATCTTTGGCGGATAAAATACATTTTTGCGATAGCTTCTCGTTTTTTTACCGATTCGAGAAAAGTAGAAAATTATACCCGTAATTGTTAAAAGCTTGTCTAAGCCTTTTAGGCCACTTCCTTGGCTTTGCGTTCTTCTACCTCTTGTTCATATTCGGCGTAGATCCTGTCCAATTCTTTCTGGATTTTCTGGGGACGCGGTTCCGGTTTATAGTTTTCAAGAATATCGAGGGATTTCTCGTAGGCTACATCAACAATATCCGGCGATCCGGCAGCTTCCCAGTTTTCCCGGGTGTCTCGATTCATTAATGTGGGGTGAGACAGCCGTTTAAAATTATTATAGGTATGTTCATGGGTGATGAACTCACCGGCCGGTCCGACTTCCCTAATCACGTCCATGGCGATGTTTGCTTCTGAAACCTTGATGCCTTCAACGACCTTCAATACCATATCCAGGAATTCGTTTTGCAGTATGGCCGAAGCATAATCCCAGAGCATCGCGCTGTCGAGCATCCCGACCCCGTAAATCAGATTGGCACCTGCCAATGCGGGTATAGTCGCGGTCAGGGTGAACTCGTGGGCGGACTGGGCATCGCAGTGTTTGCTGTCCGTCTACCCACCACCGACCCAGGAAGGCATTTTATAAAACTGGGCCAGTTTTGCCAGGGCAGCGCTGATCATGGCCATCTCCGGGGCACCCATGGCTGCCAGGGTGGTACCCATATCCATGATACTGGTGGAGCCGGCGTAAACCAGAGGAGCGCCTTTGCGAACCAGCTGTCCCAGGGTAATGGAGCCCAGTACTTCGGCGTTATGGGTTACCAGGGTACTGGCCAGGTCAACACAGGTCGTACCACCAGCCAAGCCCAAAGCATTGATTTTTACCGGAACACCAAACTTGCAGCATTCGATTAAAACGTCGGTGGCTTCTTCGGAGAGGATTAAGGGGCTGACAGGATCGGCTGATGCGGTAAATAAGGGGCTGTGTCTGAGTTTATCTTCTCCACCGGCTATGACAGCACCCATTTTAACTGCCGCCTGGAAATGTTCCACGGTATAGATGCCCAGGAAACCGTGTTTTGAGGAATGGCTTAGATAGGCGTAAGTATTATAGATACTGGCCATATCTTCATCCAGATCACGCGGGGTCAGGGGTCTTTCCCAGCCGACAATATTGTCCAGTGTGTCAACAAACCGCACCGTATTGTCCACGTCTGCTTTGGTTGCCATTCTGGGCTTTCTGGTGACAGGATCCATCAAAGCCGGCGCTTCACCGAAGTTGACAAAACCTGTCCGGGTTCCCCCGACAACATAATCGTTTTCAGGATCAATAGCATGGGCCCGAAAAGTCGCCGGGGTGGAATGAATAGCATCCTCAACCAAATTGGGGGGAATTTTGACAATTTCGGTTTGTTTATCGACAACACATCCATGGTCCCCCAAAATATCTCTCGCATTCCGGCTTTTCACCTTGAGTCCGATATTCCAGAGAACATCAAGCGTTGCCGCATGAATTTGCTCCAGGTCATTGAGACTGAGCACATTTAACCCAAAGCTGCGCGCCTGGAGCATATTGGCATATTGATAATTTATAGCCATGCTGTTACCTCCCGTATCTATGGTTATAAGAACCTACCTCAAAAATACGTCTAGGGGTCCAGTGCTGCGTTGCGGGCCGGCTCAAAATGTACTGCTCATCCGCCAACGTACTCTGGCGGACTCCGCTTTTTCGCCATCCCGCGCTTTACCCGCCGTTATTGTGGCGGGCTTGCTCTGTACCCCGATCCACTATTTTTGACATAGGTTCAAGATAATTGCCGTCTGACTATGAATTCAATGATTGTTGAAATACACCAGACGGCAAATATTCAAGATCTTCACAAAAACTAACTTGAGAAATATTTGATCAATTGGTCAGCATGCAGGACACCATCAAACTCCAATGCTTTATGGGATTCTTTCAGCAGGCCTTTTTCGCCGTCCGGATCACCCAGGGAGGTCACCACAATTGAGGCGTCGCTCAAATCCTCCTGCTCGGTATAGATATTTGTGGTCGCAACCGCTCTCAGGCCTGCTGCTTTGGCCGCCAGAATTCCGTTGCGTGAATCCTCGACCACGATACATTCATCGGCTGCCAAACCGGTTCTTTCCAGTGCCAGAAGATAGATTTCCGGATCCGGTTTTTTTTTGCTGACCACATCTCCGGCAAGAACAAATTCGAGATCGATTTCCCCCAGCATGCCTTTGGCAATGGCGTTGGCTGATCGTTCATTGGCGGTCGTACAAACGCCGAGGCGCAGGCCGGCACCCATGGCTTCCTTCATGAGCCTTTTCACGCCGGCCCTCAGGGGCAGTATACCGCTTTCGACCATCTCAACAAATATGGCTGTTTTCTTCTTGTGAAGCGTCAACAGTAATTCGGCGTCTTTATCGGGGTCACCCTCAAGAATGATTCCCTTTTCGGTGAAATAATGGCGCATGCGCTCTTTGCCACCCGAAATAGCGAGCAATTCGCCATAGGTGTCAACGCTCCACTCGAAATCGTGGCCGAATTCTTTAAACATTTTGTTGAAGGCCACCCGGTGACCGTCTTTTTCGGTATCGATGATCACCCCGTCCTGATCCCAAAAAATGGCTTTTAATTCGGACATCGCTCCTCCTTCCGTAAACGATCATACCTTGACCGGTACGCTCGTTGAAAAAATTTTAGGCTGTATCCGGGCTAGGCTTTTCCCGCTGAACCCAGCAAATCGATCCAATAAGCCACTTTGGCTTTGATCGCCTCTTTGACGGCTATATCAATTTTGCCCGGGTTGTACTCGTCCCGGTGGGATGAAATATAATCATGGGTGGCGTCAATCAGCGCGTGTTTCAAATCGGTTGAAACATTAAATTTTGACCCTCCCAGCGATATCAACCTTTTGGCTACATCCGGTTTGAGACCGGTGCCGCCATGGATGACCAGGGGTATCCGGATCTGTTTGCCATTTATCAGTTCTGCTATTTGCTTTAGCCTGTCAAAATCAAGTTTGGGATCTTTGGTTTTGTAGACGCCGTGGGCGGTCCCGATGGCCGGTGCAAAGATATCTATCCCGGTTTGATCAACAAACTCCAGAGCCTGTTGCGGATCACACAGGGCCGCCTCGTCTTCCGCAACTTTGACCTGGTCTTCAACCCCGGACACCGTACCCAGTTCTCCCTCCACTGAAATACCCCCGAGTTTGTGGCAGTACTCGGCAATTTCCTTGGTTTGTTTTATATTCTCCTGGAAGTCCTGCTTTGAGGCGTCAATCATAATGTTGGTGTAGCCGGCATCAGCACACACTTTGCAATATTGAACATCACTGCAATGATCCAGATGTAAACAAATGGGTATGGGTGCGGTTTCTGCCAGGGTTTTGAAAATAGCAGTCAGAACTCGCGGATTTAAGAATTTCGATGGCGTTACAGATGTTTGAATGATTAAGGGCGACTTTTTCTCTATGGCCGTCTCAACCACCGCTTCCATCTGAATTAAATTGGTAATGTTAAAGGCGCCGACGGCATACTTTTCCTCGGTTGCTTTTAAAAGCATATCTTTTGCGTTTACGATCGACATCTTTTCCTCCTGTTCTTTGAAGGGTAATCGCCTGGGCAACACCCGGGATTATCCAAAGTAATTTTTTATAAATTTTAAAAATCTTTCGTTTTCCTCGTCGACTCCGGGCGTTACTCTGAAATAACCGCTTTTGCCGTGGATTTCCCCGATTCTCTTGAGATAAATCTTTTCCATATCGATGGCCGCATCTAAAATCTGCGCCGTGGTTTTACCGGTCATGGTTGCATCGACCAGCATGTAATTGCCGTGGGCTTTATACGGTTTAAGGCCCAGTTTCTGAAGCTCTTCATAAAAAATGTCCATCCAGCGGTTATTGTGCGCCACCTTGGCTTGAATTTCCTCGGGATTATCCAGGATGGCCTCTGCCGCTGCGGCAGACATCAGATTCACGTTCCAGGGCAGAAACATGGTGTTGAAGGCTTTGATCATTTCTTCGGTTCCCAGCACATAACCGAATCGGATACCGGCAAAGCCATGGGCTTTGGACAACGTAACCGACAAAAATACCTGGGGGTATTTCTTGATCAGCGGCGCTTTGGTTGAAAATTCTGGATGATAGTCCCGGTAGGCCTCATCAACACACAGAGGAATGCCTGTTTCGCAGAACCGATCCAAATCAGCATCATCGATGAATACACCGGTGGGGTTGTTGGGGTTAATAATCAAAATTAATTTCGTTTTTTCATTGATTGCATTGAGCATTCCTTCCACATCATACTGAAGATCGCCTTCCCGCAAAGGGATTGAAACAACCTTTGCCCCGCACAGCTCAGCTCGAGGTGGAAATAAACCGAACGTCGGTGTGGACATGATGATCTCATCGCCCGGCTGCAAAAATATTCGCATCATGGAGTCGATAATTTCCGAAGATCCATTGCAAAGGGCCACATTATCCGGACCCAGATCATAC
>CAMYNZ010000245.1 GCA_947259865.1 uncultured Desulfobacterales bacterium
CATGGGTGGGAGCGGCTTCCCGCCGCGATCGAGTGGAAACCATCCGAATTTTAACCGGCTCAACAGGTCAACCCAATTCCTGCCTGAGCATCTTCAACAGGCCTGCAATTCAGCCTGCCCGCCATCGCGAGCCGCTCAGGCGAGGCGGGCGGGCTATTGGGCCTTACCCTACTTGAGGTGTAAAATATGAGGCTTGTCCGCCTCAGGCGTGGTTTTGAACGCACCTCTAAAGAATACAGGGGATCTTATTCCTTAACCGTATCCCTTTGAGATTAATATCAACATCATAAGCCACGATTTCGACGCCTTTTTGTACCACTTCTCTGAGAGTTTTAGCGTAGCGCGCATCAATATGATCTGCCGGGCTGAATTGCCTGGCATCCATGCGTTGAATAAAATAAAACATTACACAGCGACAACCGGCGGCGACCAGTTTTTGCAATTCCTGCAAGTGCTTTAAACCCCTTGACGTCACGGCATCGGGAAAATAGGCCACACCGTCAGAAACCAGGGTGCAATTCTTTATCTCCACAAAACACCGATCACCGCTTTCTTTGGAAAGAAGCAAGTCAATACGGGAATGATGGCCAATATTAACTTCCCGTAAGATGTTTCCATATCCCCGGAGCTCTTCGATCAATCCCGCCGCAATAGCTATGGCAACCAGTCGGTTGGGTACCAGGGTATTGACGCCCACAAGCGAATCGGGCATTTTAATCAACTCCCAGGTATACTTCAGCTTACGCCTGGGATTGTTGTGGGTTGAAAGAAAAACGGGTGCACCCGATTGGCAACACGCCTGCATACTGCCGGTATTCGGGCAATGGGCTGTAACAACCTCATCATTTTTTAAACGAACATCGGCCAGAAAACGCTGATATCTTCTAAGGAGGGTGCCGGGCAAAAGTGGCGGCCAGGTAAGCCCGCCCTTTTGTGTGCGATTGGCCATTTTCACAGAATCCGATTCGTTAGTTTGAAAATTTGGTTCTTCTCCACTTTAGTTGGAGAAGAGGGTCCAAGGATTCAAGGGGTCAAGGATTCAAGGGTTTGTTTTCTAAGGACTTTATCAGTATCTTTAAAATTCTTTCGATTTCTGCGGTGTCTTTTGCCAGACTTTCAACGCTTTGTAATTCTTTAGCATTTCACTCGAATCCTTGAATCCCTGGCCCCTTGCACCCTCTGGGATCAACACTTGCGCCATGGGAAATAACAGCTCATTCTGCTTTAATTGGCTACAATTAATACCGATTACTTTCCGCTCACGGCTGACAGGTGCTGGCCCAAAAAGTTTTTTTCGATAAAATCCGCAAGCTGTTGAATGTCTTCCAAACCGAAAGTGGGGACGTTTAAGTTAAAGTCGGTATCGGTTACAAAAGCGATGAGATTTTCATCATCCAGACAAAAGGGTTGTTTATGAGCTGCCGCCCTGAAAATTTCAATCTTGGGTTTCTCCACCCTTTTGAATCCTTCGGTGATGATAAGATCCATGTCTTGAAAGTACCCGGTTAAACCCGCTAAACCCTCCCATGCATCTTTTTTTACCATTGCTATTTTGCCCGGTGATGCAACCAGAACCGTATCCGCACCGGCCTCTTGATGACGTCTGCTGTCTTTTCCTTTTTTATCGACATCAAAACCGTGATGGGCGTGTTTTATGGTACCAACTTTGTAGCCGCGCTTTTTAAGCTGTGGGATCAGTTTTTCAATAAGCGTGGTTTTTCCGGCTTGAGATTTCCCAACAATTAATAAGATCGGCGGCATAATTCTCCCCTGACGTATCTGGCTTCAGTTAACAAAACTTTGGCCTTCTTTCACAGCGGCCTGCAATACGGCCTGAGAAGATCCAAAAGCGTTCGTTTGGGAGGGAAACTAAAGCCCTAAAGCAATATTGTCAAGCCAAATGCAAACCCTGGTTCTATATCCCAAAAACTATTGATAACATGCCGCGAATGCTTATAATAGCCTAACCTTTTGGATCGGATACAAATATTTTTTCAAATAGTGTTTGAAAGCTTCAATGAGGTGGCGGATGTCCCCCCTGCTGGAAGTTAAAGATCTTGTCAAAAAGTATGAAAAAATCGTTGCCGTCAACGGCGTGAGCTTTTCAATTGAATCCGGAATTTGTTTCGGACTTCTGGGACCCAATGGCGCCGGCAAAACCACAACGATTGAAGTCATAGAAGATGTTATACCACCGACATCCGGAGAAATAATATACCGGGGCCTGCCCAGATCAGCCTCTTTCAGGGAAAATGTCGGCATTCAATTTCAGCAAACAGCCCTTTTATCCTTCCTGACAGTACGCGAGACATTGGAGACGTTTGAAAGCCTATATTCCAAAACCCACAACCTGGATGAGCTTGTCGCAATGTGTCACCTGAAAGATTTTCAGCACCAGTACAATGATAAAATATCCGGTGGACAGCGGCAACGATTTATGCTGGCCTTGGCGCTGATCAATCAGCCTGAATTGATCTTTCTGGATGAACCCTCCACCGGTCTGGACCCCCAGGCCCGTCGTAATCTTTGGGATGTCATAGAACAAATCAAAAATGGTGGCAAAACGGTCATACTGACCACCCATTACATGGAAGAAGCCCAGCAATTATGCGATGACGTCGCAATCATGGATTATGGCAAAATTATAGCCCATGGATCACCGGATGAGCTGATAAAAAAATATTCAGCTGAAATTACCGTGATTCTACCTAAAAAAGATGGCGATGGCGCCTGGCGGGAATTGTCCCTGAAATACCATGAATTTGCAGATAGAATTGAGATAAATACCAGCGACCTCAACGCCTGCCTCGAGGAGTTATTGTCTAAACGGATGGATTTAACCGATATGACCGTCCGGGGTTCAAACCTGGAGAATGTCTTTTTGAATTTGACCGGGCGTCAACTGCGGGAATAAACGAATGAAATTTAAAAGATTTTGGACCATGTTTCTGGCACGCAATCGCGAGTTCTTCAGAGATCGTGCCGCTTTTGGTTGGAACTTTTTGTTCCCGTTTCTGATTGTGGCCGGATTCGGTGTAATTTTCGGCGGCAGGGCATACACCGTTTATAAAATCGGTGTCTTTCCTTATGAATCAAAAACCGTTTCTATGAACAATGTAAATCTGCCCCAAAATTTCTTAACCACCCGTCACCTCAGTTTTATCGGATTCAAATCGGCTCAGGAAGGATTAACAAAACTCAGGCATCATAAAATTGATTTTCTCATCAAAATCGGTACCCAGCCGCCGCAATATTGGATGAGCGACTCCTCTCCCAAAGGATATATCGTCGAAAAAATATTCTATAGCAGCCTGGTCCCGGCCGAAAACATGGGTTTAGCCACCAAAAAAGAAATCGTGGGACGCCAAATCCGATACATCGACTGGTTGTTTCCGGGGATACTGGCAATGAATATGATGTTCAGTGCGCTCTGGGGCGTTGGCTATATCGTGGTTCGATACCGCAAAAACGGAGTGCTCAAGCGCTTGAAAGCCACACCATTGACAGCCTTTGAATATTTGAGCGCCCAGATGCTGTCCAGAATATTTTTGTTGATGTTTACCCTGACCGTGGTGTGGATCGGATGCGATTTGATTTTTTCATTTAGGAAGCCTTAGTCTCACAGCCCTGGGGTTGGTCCTGGCCTCGAGAGGAACCAGCGAAGAGTTTACCACCGGCATTTTGAATTTTATTTCCTGGCCCATGATGTTTTTGTCTGAAGTCTGGTTTTCGCTTGAAGGCGCGCCAAAATGGGTCAAAATGTTTGCCGAGATATTTCCGCTCACCCATATGCTAAGAGCCGTGCGCAAGATAATGAATGACGGTGCGGGGTTGCTTGATGTGAGTCTGGAGTTGACGATGCTATCTCTGATGGGCTTGACCTTCCTAATTGCCGGCGCATCCATGTTTTCGTGGAATAAATAGCAGCCTCGTAATCTCAAACCGACTGTTTCCTCTCTAAGCAATCCCAAATGAAACCGAACTAAAGTCATTCTCAAAATTATGTTACCATAAAATGTTAAATTTAAGGTGGCTCAGGCGAGGGGTATTTTTTTTGCCTGCAAGATGATGACTTCAGAGGTTGTAAATGGCACAGGGCGGCTGCCGTCTGGCTAGGCAAAAGCAACTGTGTCGTTTAACGAGACGCAGAATGTTGTTGCCAGCAGGGAGCAAATTGAAAGGGAGTTGCCGTTTTCAAAGCCTAATCGCTAATGATTCGGCATCTTGCAGGCAAAAAAATTACCCCTTGCCCGAGCCGGCGCAACCGTGAACGCAAACGGAGCATATGTTGAGAATCACCCTATTTTTTAAATTTCTTTTTTGTCGGAATAAACTCATCTATAAAGGTTGACGTGTGAATGATGGAAATAACTTTTACGACAACCAAAGCCAGTCCGGCGAGCAGCAATCGAATCAAACTGTTCGGCATGCCGTTGAGGGTGTCCATAACGGATATGCCGGCTACAACAAAAAGAAATAATTCCAAAAGCACCGCCATAAATCCCAGTAGATATTGCCGGGTATAGATATAACCACCACCCGGAATAACTATGGCACTGAGCATGGCAAGCACTTTGGTTTTAAATTTGAGATCACATTTACGGCAGGCATATTTATTATCGGTTAGGGGTGCCGCACACCGCGGACAAAGGAAGGTTCTTTCATCAACTTCCGGTGCTTGCTTTCCAATCGGAAAGGTTTTTAACAGGTTATTGATTTTCTTTTTTTCTTTACCGGCAATACCGAAAAACTTCTCTATTTTGCCACCTTTTTTATATTCAACGACAAGGGACCTGCCTTTCATACCGATCGATTTGCAGGCACCATACGGGATTTGAGCAAGCGAACCGCGATACTTATACACGGGGGTTGTGGGAACATGGAAAATGCGTTGATCCGTGAACACAAAAAGCGAACGTTTGAGGTAAACGAAAAGCCATCCGATTAAATATTTATCGATGGTGGTCGTTGGTGAATACCCGGTTGTAACTACAAGTATTTTTTCGGTAATATCAACAAAGGGCTTTAGAAACGGTAATCTAATAATCAGCTTTCGCTGGCGGTTTTCGATTTTTTTCTTATAGATTTTTTTATGGTTTGAGAATAATACTTCCCGATCCACGGGAAGGCCGAATATTCTGTATCCGAGAACACCGATAGGCCCGGTTCCGCTTTTTTGTGCCACCGATTTATCTCCCCTCAATTCTTAATAATCACTGAAACAGCATGAATGCATCAAGTCGGGTATATAGCAGTACCCTGGATGTTGTGTATTTTTATCATTTTTTGGGATAATTTTAAAGTCAACCGCATCTTGTTTCAAGCATAAAATTATCCGGGTCTAAAACCAAGATAGAAATCCTTATGGCGACGCGTCCGGCCCGGCCAACTCGGTGACAACCCGTGCAATCCCGGCCACCACCCGTGCCAGACGCTCATAATCTATTTTATCCGGCGTATCCTGAACGGTATGGTAATATGGGTATCTGAAAGGGGCCGTATCGGTCACCATTATTCCCGCATAGCCTTCCTTCCAATATGACCATTGGTCAGACCAGCCAATGCCGGTAATCCAGCCCGGTGCGGCAACGCCCTCGGATGGAAAGGCGGTGTGGTTGCGAAAAGAAGCCATGACTTTATGGAGAAGTTTGCGGGACGATAAATTGCTGACAAATCCGATAAAATTACCGGTGTCGGGGTAGAAAAAGCTGAAAGGTACAGGGTAGTGCTGACTGCCGGGAGCATCCGAATAATAACCTACGGTCTCGATCGAGAGCATGGCTACAATATTCTCCCGGCGTTGACGTGATCGGACTGCGGATATCCGGCTGCCCATCAATGCGGTCTGGAAAAAAGGGGGCTCCTCGTTGACAAAGGCCACCACCCGAACCGTTCGCTTGAGCTTTTGACCGGCAATCAGGCGGGCCACTTCCAAAATACAGGCCACACCGGATGCGTTGTCGTTTGCCCCCGGGCTGCCAAGCACGGAATCGTAATGGGCGCCAATAATAACGATTTCTTCGGGCGAAGAGGCGCCACGTTGTTCGGCTTCGAGATTCTTTACGGTAATCCCTGCAGCCGGGTAATCTTGAGCGGTCACATTGAAACCCGAATTTTCCAGCACTTTTTGAATGTAGGCGGCAGCCGCCGCCAGTTGTTGCGGGCGCCCCACATTTCGTTCGCCTATTCGGTCCGCCAGCAGGATCACATGCTGCTTGAGGTTATCGCTCAATTGCCGTTCATGACCACTTAATGGCTGAAAGGGACCCGAGTAGGATGCGTCTGGCATATTAATAATATAAATTACCCCGGAAATCAGCAGCGCCAAGATGACTATCCAGCGGTATAAAAATGATCGCCACGCTCTCCTATCATTCGGTAACAAACTGAACAGTATCATTGGTTAGCGATTCCGGAGCGGATATGAATCCTCGCTGAATGTTTGGCTGTTACAAAGGATTTAAATGTCTTTTAACAGGTATTACCTGGATTTTGCATTAACCCGCTGTTTTACTTAAATTACTAAATTCTCATCAATTTTCATACAAAATCCAGGTATGAATACCACATGCAGGTGGACCGCCTCACATTCCTTTTTCTTTTAGGCCTGAAACATATTCATTAGAACTAACCACTTTGGCATAACCAGCTCCCAGCGCTGCCATAAATGATCCGTGTACTTCTTCTGCGGGTATGGTTCTTCCTGAAAATTCCAGGTTTCGGGTGGCGCACCCATCATGAATAACCGTGCAGTAAAACCCAAAATCTGCAGCCGCCCGTGTGGTCGCATCAATACACATATGACTCATAGCGCCACAAATGACCAACTGCTGCACCCCGGTTTTTTTTATCGATTCATAAAGATCGGTTTCACGAAAACTATTGGGATAGTTTTTTTGGATCAGTACATCGTTTGATCGAGGTTTAATGCTATCATGTATTTCGGCTCCCGGCGTATCGGGAAGGAAAAAGGTTGCACCGGGATTAATTGAAATGTGCTGAATGTGAAAGGTCGGCCATTCGTTTTTACGGAAAAGATCCAATAAGGCACCACTGGCAGAACCGGCAGCTTGCATGCCCATCAGCTCCATCCGTCCACCCGGAAAATAATCATTTTGAACGTCTACAAGTACCAGGCCTGGTTTCATGGAAATCTCCTTTACTGGATGACTTTTCGAATATCCGGCACGACTTCGCGCAACATATCCTGCAACAATTCGCTGAGCACCTCGTTAAACGCACCGGATCCCGGCAATGTTTTTTTTCTGAGTTTGCTGCTGAATTCTTTTCCCAGTACTTTTTGGCCACCCTTGCTGATCACAATTCTAAGTTTCATTTCGGATTCAAATCCTGAAATCGATTGCTGGGTGAAATACATCTCTTTGACAGCACCGGTCACTATATAATCCGTATTGAAATCAGAACCCTTGTCATGATATTCCCCCTGGCAGCCGCTCATTTTCAACTCCTCGAGTAACGCACGCGAGATCCACTCGCTTGCATCCGGTTTGCCATAAATCTGCTGACCGTCTTTTCGCTCACCAATGGCCTCGAATTCCCGTTGATCTTCCAGGGCTAGCACTGCAATACTGCCTTTGCAGGGAGACGTATCCACTTCAATCGGATGGTAGATTAGATTTATGGTGTTTGTGGATGCACAGCCGACCATCAGTGTTATGCCTAAAATCAGAAGCAACCTTGAAATTGTAAATGTCTTCATCCTAAATCCTCCTTTCGCACGGTTACGTTATAAGCTTTAAGCCATCGCCCTGCAAATGAGCAGGGACCCGCTGGCGGTTAAAATTTTATAAAAACATAAGATTGAGCCGGATTTTGAGTATGATTGATGAAGATTTAGAAGTGGTTTTGAAACCACTTCAAGTGGGGCATGGGTGCCCTTTATCGCATAATTAGTAGCGTGTCAATTCTTTCAAAATGTCATTTGGTTTCGAAAAAATATTGGTTGCATTTATTAGGGCATCGTTGCCGCAACGGCAAAGTTTTTAAGGGCATTTTCGACCTTTTTTAAAACCTGGCTGCACTTTGCGAGGCCATGGCGTTTATCCAGATATGCGGGAGAATTGTAGGAAAACCAGACCAGTCCCGCTTCATCTTCCCAAATCAGAGCTTTTTGAGGAAGATCCAACCCGACGGTTTGGCTGCATTGCATCAAGGGGGCACCGACTTTGGGGTTGCCGAAAATAATTAATTCCGTGGGGCGCAAATTTTTACCCACCCGTTTAGCGCCGGCGGCATGATTGATCCGGCTAAACACCGTCATGCCCTTTTGCTTCAACACCGTCTCCAAACGGTTCCCCGTTTCTTTGACACTATGATTACTCTTCACATTGACAAATCCGGTGTCAGCCCAGGCCGATGAGGCAGCAAACAAAAACATTATCAAAACCAAAATAAAACGCTGCATGATATATTCCTCCTAATTAATAAGCTATAATGTAATGCCTTAACCGATTTTTACAACTACCATAACAGACGATTCGACATTGCACCGGGCAGGTCATCTTTTGGCCAAAGATGGTCCGTCAGACGGGTTTTCGAGATGATTTCTAGTGTTGCGTCCCACAAATAGTTACACAATTCAGTACAAGGTTTGAAAGGTTTTTGTGAGCGCCCTTGAGTCCCGCTTTCAGCGGGATCACCAAAATGGACGCAGGTGTGAGCAAAAGGATTTCAAACCGCTGTAAGACAATTTAAACTTATTTCTGGAACAGGACACTAGAAGTGGTGAAGCCTATTTTGAATTTTGTCGCTGGTCAATTCTCGCAGGGCATCGCCGGCAATCCATCTGGCTGTTCTGGATTCGATCGTTTTGATTTCTCTGCCGACGTCGATGGCGGCCTGATTTAAAGCACGGTTGCGTTTGCCGATTTGCCGTAAGGCCCAGTTGACCGCTTTTTTGACAAAATTTCTTTCATCCCGGGCCTCTCTTTTGATAATCGGGAAAAACTGCGAAAATCGGTCGTCATCAGCGGCTTTGTCGTGCACGGCCAGCACCGCCATCAAAACAAACCCGGCCCGTTTGACTAATTCCTGGCGACGGGTACTCCATTGGATCGCTTTTGAATAGGCAAACACGGTTTTATCAAAAAGATTGCTGCAGCATTGGTCACATACGTCCCAGGAGTCGAAATCTTTAACCCAGCGCTCCATCTGGGATTGGCTGACCTGTTCCGGATCGTCTACCATCCCGGCCAGTATCCGGGCTTCATGGATACCCGATGACCAGAGTTTTCCGGCCAGGGTGTGGTTTTTACCGATTTGCTTTGCCAGCCTGCGCAGATCAGGGATGCAAACACCGTAGGCATTCTCCGGTTTAATCCCGAAACGGGCCATCCCTTTAACCGATGAGAAAGGATACAGACAAGCGCAACGCATCAAATCGGTGCAGGCAGCGCCGGTTTTTG
>CAMYNZ010000246.1 GCA_947259865.1 uncultured Desulfobacterales bacterium
TGCCAATCATCGGGAAAGTGCGCAAATTCTGGTGTGACAATAACTTTTTTCATGCTCATACTCTGGTCCTCTTGTTTCATTTATGACGAGCAAGCAACGTCGATGCATCTTTGCCTTCGCTGACAGCCTAACTAGAAGTAGACACCAGAAATGTCCGTAAAGCCTTTCGGCAGAAACGCCATTTTAGGTCCAATCTTGTTAAATTCTCTAATAATTTTATCAAAATTTGGTGTCTAATCCGATAAACTATTGAGCGAATTACACCAAAAATTCATCATTGGGTGATAATTAATGATTAAGGTGTATAAAAATCATCAGCGATTGCAAAATTACCCCAATTTTTACAGAAATACAGCATTGTGGAATTTGCAAGTGATTGAAATGATTGTATGGTCTAAAAATTTAATGTCGTATAAAAAAATAAAAAAAATTGTAATTTACACTACCTATTTTACCGGATTTTCGCATCAAAAAGCAAACCTAATAATAGAAACAATTTCTTCACTATCAGGACGATTGGAAAAGTTGGGAATATCTGTTACATTGTAACTTAGATAAGTAATATGGAAAGTGTATTTCAGAAATTGACGAACATTTATTTTCCCGCTTGGCGCGATACTCGTTTAAGTCACATGAATGCTTTCCAGTAGTATTGGAGACAGTCCCATGCAGAAAAAACATTTAATACGGATGATCCAGTATAACGAGTGGGCAGAAAGAAAGGAGGCCATATGGATGCTGAAATTCCCAAATTAAGAGATATTCTCAAAAACAATCGTGAACAGCTTCTTGATCGTAAAAATGTGGTGGCCACCGGAATCGGCTATAAAATTACCGGAGATCAAAAAACGGCCACACTCAGCATTGTCTGTTCGGTAACGGAAAAGGTTGCAGCATCAAAACTTAGGGAGCAAGATTTGGTGCCCGGGTCGATTGGCGGCGCAACTACCGATGTGGTTCAGACCGGGCGCATCCGTGCGTTACAGTTGCCAACCGAGAGACACCGCCCCGCCCCTGGCGGCGTCAGTATCGGCCATCACGAAATAACGGCGGGAACCCTGGGTTGTTTGGTGAAAAAAGATGGACAAACGGTTATATTATCCAACAACCACGTCCTTGCAAATAGCAACAATGCCCAAATAGGTGATCCGATATTACAACCCGGTCCCTATGATGGTGGGCGCTTTCCAGCAGATCATATCGCCGACCTTTTACAATTCGAACCCATCAGCATAATCGGGACGCCCAGCGATTGTTCCATCGCCGGGGGGGTCGCAAATTTTCTTAACGGGATTGCCAGATTGCTGGGGAGCGATGCACGCCTGAAGGTTTTCAATGCACAACAAATAGATAACCTGGTAGACGCTGCTGTTGCCCGTCCCCTAAACTCAGCGGATGTAAAAGACGATATTCTGGAGATCGGTTCTATTAACGGCGCTGCATCCGGAGAATTGGGCATGGCCATCAAAAAGAGCGGAAGAACGACTCGATTTACTACCGGCGAGATTCTTCAAGTAGATGTAACCGTCAATGTCCAGTATGGGCAAGATCAGATCGCCCGATTTACGGATCAGCTGATGGCCGGGGCGATGAGCCAGGGTGGAGACAGCGGTTCAGCAGTTTTGGATGAAAACAATCGGCTGGTGGGGCTTCTGTTTGCGGGAAGCGATCAAAGCACTATAATTAACCGTATTGAAAATGTCTTCTCGGCACTTGATGTCACTTTGTGAAGTTTTGGTGCGGTAAAATTGAGGGCCATAGAGAGTTCCGCGCGAAGACAAGTATATGAAACTTTCGATTCAACAGGTTAAAGTAAAACATGAAAACCGTCTAATGGCGACTCCAGGCGTCGTGTCGGTCGGCCTCGGTAAAGATAAAGATGGCCGGATGGCTATTATTGTCGGACTGGATAAAGCCCGGCCCGATATCGAAGACCAGCTGCCACGGCACCTGGAGAGTTATCCTGTTGTTATTCAGATTGTGGGATCGATTAAAGCCCGGTAAACACCCAATCACAATCATGGGCAAATGGGTAAGGCGGGACAAGGTAATGGGCTGATATGATTTCCATCACACCTGACATTGAAATCGATGAAAGTGAAATCCGGCTGGATTTTATCCGTGCCTCAGGCCCCGGGGGTCAAAATGTCAACAAAGTTGCCACGGCCGTTCAGCTTCGGTTTGATGTAAAAAACTCTCCATCTCTTCCGGATACTGCACGCAAGAGTCTGATTGGTCTGGCGGGAAGAAAAATGACCGAAGACGGTATTCTTATTATCCATGCCAAACGGTTTCGCACCCAGGAACGCAACCGGCAGGATGCCCGGGAACGTCTGGTAGAATTAATCCGCAAAGCATGTGAGCCGCCTAAAACGCGCCGTAAAACAAGACCGACGAGGGCATCAAAGGAGCGGATACTGGCGGCCAAAAGACACAAGAGTCAGATAAAGAAGCTGAGACGCTCAGTTACAAATTCCGATTAGAATTTGAATAGCTATTAATACCGTCTATAATTTGTGAACTCATTGAGTTTTCTTGAATTTTTTCAGGACTTCGAGAACGTAATCAATATCGGCTTCCGTATGATCGGCCGAAACCTGGAATCGTATTTCTTCATCACCCCTGGGAACCACCGGATAGTTTAAGCCGGTGGCCAATATTCCATTTGCAGTCAAATACCGGACCAATTCTGACGTTCGTTGGCTATCTCTGATCATCAGGGGCACCACCGGATGTTCACCCGCTATAATCTCATAACCCAACCCAACCAGCCCTTTCTCAAATCGATGGGTCAGCTTTCTCAGCATTTCGAGTAATTGCAGACCCCGCCGGCTGTCCAGAATTTCCAGCGCCTTGAGTGCTGCGCCGGCCTCGGAGGGTGTGATGGGGTTGGAATAAATATAAAATGGCGCTGTTTGCCGCAGATATTCAATAATGGTGGCCTTGGCGACCAGGTAACCGCCGTTTACTCCCAGAGATTTCCCCAGGGTGGCTATCAGTATGTCTATGCCTTGGGCCTGAGTATATTCTTCGGTTCCGCGCCCGGTTTTGCCAAAGGCCCCGATTCCGTGGGAATCATCAACAATAGTGTTTACGCCGCCTTCGAATTTCGAATCATATTTTTGGGCAATTTCCGATATTTTAGCCAAGGGCGCAAAATCTCCCCGCATGCTGAATATACCGTCGGTAACTATTAAAACGCGGTTTCCCTTCCCGATCATATTTTGCGTTTTTTGTTCCAGGTCAGCCATATCCAGATGATTATAAACCGCCTTGATTTTGGGCCGTGAAAGCCGTATGGCATTGATGATACAATTATGGTTGAGTTCGTCACTGACCACAATGGTGTCAGCGAAGATCAGCGGTGTGATAACACCCATCACTGCAGCATATGCGGAGCTGAAAATCATGGCCGCCTCGCGCTTGTGAAATGCGGCCAGTTTGTTTTCCAACTCGATGTGGGGCCGGTACGTGCCGCTGATAAAACGGACCGCTCCCGGGCCGGCACCGTATGATTTGGCTGCCGCCTCTTCGGCCTTGATTATCTCCTGGTTGAGGGACAAACCGAGATACGAGTTCGAATTCATGCGCAGAAATTCTTTGTCACCGTATCCTTCTATCAGGTGCCGGGGTCCCTTGCCATCTTCGGCCTGTTTTAGACCCGAAATCACCATTTCACGGTCCTTGAGTGACCCTGTTTTCTTGAGCGCATCGAGTTTTAACGTTAATTCCTGTTCCAGTTTGGTTCCTGACATGGTCTGCCCTCTCCGAGTTTTTTAGGTGATGGAATCAGGGTTTTGTCCCGGAAATTTTTTCCCAACACGACCATTGACAATCAGCGCCACTGAGATCCTTCAGGTGCGAATTGTCACAGCGAATGCCATTCAGGACCTCCTGGCCGTTTTCAATGCGCCATTCCGACAAAAGCGCGGCTTTATTATCTTTTTCCGGACATTTAATGGTATGCCTTACATATTTGGGGTGTTGGGCCATGGCTTATTCTCCTTTTGATGGTAAATAATGAACGGGTGTTGAACGCTAAGTTTAATTCACATTAATCCGAAAACGAAATGAGAGTCAAGGTGATATCAAATCGGTCTCAAATTCCGGCAAATAGGCCGACGACTCGTGCCGGGAAATGCGACCCAATTTTGCCGGACATTAGATATCATCAAAAATATGTACAAAAACAGTATGAATTTTGATATATTACGCTGTAGGATATTCTTTTCAAAAAAAAATGTATATTGTGGTTTTTTTTGCTTGACACACAATATGTTGTATGATATCAATCCAACATGACCCCTGGCTGCTTCAATCACTAGGGTCCCGGCAAAAGGTGGCAGCATTTCTCAAGCCCTGTCAGCGATATTGGGGGCGAACCCACGAGAATAACTGCCGGCAATTGTTAACCCCCCTACAAAGGGCTGCCCCCAAAGCAGCCCTTTCCTTTTTGGCCGCCTGTCTTTAAAGGTGGCTGGGTTATTTGAGGGGATCGGGATAAAAATTGAGCATTAAGGAGCTCATGACGGTTCATGTTGTTGCCCGAGTATCTTTGAAAGGTCATTAAAACGGTGTTTGCCTTTCATTAAATGCGAATATGCTCAATATGAGATTCAGAAAATCATATCCGGCCTACTGGCGTAAATATCAGGCCAAACTCAAAAGGTCGGCGCGACTCAAACGGTTTGGTAAAAAATTGGCTCTAGTGTCCGTAATTTTGGGCTTAGTCCTTGCGGGATTTTCTTTATTTTATTTCACTGAATCAACGCTCTCCGGAAATTCAAACCAGCCCGGTAAAAAATCTCTGTCACCTGAGATTAAAACAAGCCTCTGGCCGGAAAAACTGTCCCGCCAGGATATTTCTGATTATCTCAAACAGCGCACCCATACGTCCGCCGAGGACATCGGACAGTTTGCGCTTGAAAAAGACGGGACCCGTTTCTGGGTAGAGACCACTCTTGATTCCGACCTGCAAAAGTATATCGACCGGATGCTGCGCCATTCCAGGACGCTACAGGCTGCTGTGGTGGTGCTGGATCCATTTGATGGTCGTATACTGGCTATGGCCAGCAGAGACACAAATGGCAATGGAGACAATCTTTGCCTAAAAGCGGAATTCCCGGCTGCCAGTCTTATTAAAATTATTTCGACAGCCGCCGCGCTGGAAAAGGCCGGGTATACTCCTGACCAATCATTATTTTATAAAGGCAGCAAGCATACGCTATACAGATTTCAATTGAAAGAATCAAAAGGCGCTCACAGTGCCCGGACCAACCTGCGAAAAGCTTTTGCGACATCCAATAATTCTGTATTTGGGAAGATAGGAATATATGCTCTCGGTCAGGAGATTATTGATGAATACGCAGAAAAATTTTATTTTAATCGACTCATTCCATTTGATCTTCCGCTGGCTGTGAGTACTATCGATGTGCCCGATGATAACTTTGGACTGGCCGAAATTGCCTCCGGCTTTAATAAAAGGACCCTGGTTTCACCCTTGCATGCTGCAATGCTCTCGGCGGTGGTTGCTAACTGCGGAGATATGGTGGTACCGTGGCTGGTCAATAAGATCACCGATGAAACCCTTAAGATTGCTTATCGCGCGCCTCGCGGCGTGCTGATTTCACCCATAAGCAGAAAAACTGCCGACGATTTAAAATTTCTAATGAAATATACAGCCCGTTACGGTACAACCCGATCGGCCTTCCGGGAGCTGCGCCAGCAAAAATCAATGGCCGATCTTGATCTGGGGGCCAAAACCGGAACCATCAATGATAAAATGGATCAATTTAAATACGACTGGCTGACAGCATATGCTGTCA
>CAMYNZ010000247.1 GCA_947259865.1 uncultured Desulfobacterales bacterium
CTGCATTCGCCTGCCCTCCCCCTTATTTTCATCTCGGTTTGTTGTTAATGGTTCTTGTGCAAACATGACAGATAAATCAATATATCTTCACCGATTGTCTCGGGTCAAATCATATTTATGTTCATAAGCGTAATTAGGAATCCCCGCAGTAAATCTTTACGTTTTCTCCTTTACGATCCTCAACGTTCACCTCAAATTCAGTTAGAGCTTCCATGAGTTCATGGATGTTTTCATCGCTGATGTCTTCAAGCTTGAAGTTGACCCCTTTTTCACCGAGTTTTTCGTCGATTTTTTCCTGAGCTTCCTGAGGGATAAGAGATTTTAACTTGATCCCGGCACGGATAATTTTTAGCGGAATACGAATATTCACCTTATCCCCATTGGTTGAATCCACCTTGACAAAAAGGTATTTGGGGATGTTGGGTTTTGCATAATCACCGCTTTTTTGGATTTCATTTTTTTTACTTTCAACGGCATTCAGCAGTTTTTCGGCCTCTGCAGTGTTAATTTTTCCGTTTGCCAGCATTTCGAGTATTTTTTTTCTTTCCTCGGTCATGGGTTTTCTCCTTTCATTATTGAATCGAAAAATAAACTTCTGAATCCTTTGAGTTGATATCGATATGGAGTCCTCCGAGTGATGATATAAAGATGAAAATGGCGGGCAGCGCCCTGACGATCCACACTCCTTTAACAATAGCTAAAACCATGAGCGCAGCAAGCAGTATCGGAGACAGAAAAAAAACAAAAATGGCTGCGGGAAAATATAAGAGCGGAAGCGGAATCCATAAGCGCCATGCTTTCTTGTTTTCTGTTTGGATTTTTAGTCTGATGACCAGCGGAATCATTTTTTGAGCGCCCCCATGGCCTGGTCAAATGAGATTTCCCCCTTTTCGAGATCTTCAAGAATGTCGTGCACCACAGCCGCCGGGGCGACATCGATGAAATCAAATGCTTTTGATATCCGATTCAGCCTGTTTTTGATGGACGGATAGCTGACTCCAAAAAGTTTCTCCATTTCTTTGATGGAACCGTGGCTTTTCACAAAAGCGGCCACAAATACCTGGTCTTCCATGGTAAGTTTGGCCAGCGGGGGAAGTTCAAAACTCCCCTCTATGGCCACATCCGTCTCTGTAATTTTTACTCGCTCAATGGTAATATTTTTATTTTGGGTAAGTTCCGTTAACTGCTGCCAATCGTGCTCCATATTATGCTCCTTTTAATATTTTTTATCTTAATATAATATAAATTAAATTAATGTCAAGAAAATAATTAATTTTTTTAATTTTAATATTAAATAAATTAATAATTTGATGCTTGCTGCAATTAATGCGATTCATCCCCTCTCAGTTTTCGGGCATTTACTTTGGGCGAAATTGTTTTAGATTTGACATAAGTCAACCATATCCCCACGAGGGCAAGATAAGTTATCATTATAAGTGGTTTCCATATTTCAGGTTATGTTGGGGGGCCGGGCGCGATTATAGATTAGCCGGTTTGCCAGTTAAGCCGGTAAACGGGCCAAGGGACCCATTACCTCATGAGCATTTTCAACTGGTTGGCAACGCCACCACCAGGAATAAGGGAGGTTTATCATGTGCCAGAGTTACCGAAAGGAATGCGTCTGCGGCAAAAACACCGCTGAAATCTTCTTTGGAAAGATGGTTCTGGATGAGCAGTCGGTTGAGCAAGTTCATTGTCCGGAATGCAGCCAAAACGTCGAAAAAAACAGTGATAACAAAGTTTGGGACAACGGCTGGGTGCTCGTGCTTGATATGGATGTTGTCAGGACCCACGCACCTGTCATGGACATTTCACCCCAGGCGGTGACCGCAGACTGGGTCTTCGACGCCGGTTTTGTTACCTGGGTCGGTATTATCCCGGATGATTATAAACAGAAGGCTATGGAACGGGCCGAAATTTTAAAGCTCGCCAAGACCGATCTGCTGGTTTACTATCAGGCCATGAAAGATTGGGGTTTGAAGCGCGAAAAACGCTTCACCCAAGAAGGCTGGCGCAAGATGAGAGCACCCGTCTAACCCCATTCGTTTAAAAACGCAGTACGAAGGTGGTTTCCGTTCCCGGCTGTGAGGTGACGCTTAAGGTCCCTTTGTGCAGCCGCATAATCTGGCGGGATAAGCTCAGGCCGATACCGGAACCCTGGGGTTTGGTGGTAAAAAATGGGATGAAAATTTTTTCGGCTACCTCTTCGCTAATTCCCCTCCCATTATCAATGACTTTAACGACAGGATTGCCCAGTCCATCCGTAGCGGCAGATAATTCAATTTTCGGATTGCTGATGCCGTTGACTGCCTCCACTGAATTTTTACATATATTTATCAACACCTGTTCTATTAAGGCCTGATCAGCCGTTATCTCAAGTGTCTCAGGATCAACCTGCATGCTAAAATCGATAACCAGGTTTTCAAGTTGATCCTTCATGAGATGTGCCACTCTTTCAAAAAGATCTTTTACTTGAACAATCTCAAAATCCGGTTTTGGAATCCGGGTGAGCTTGCGGTAGTTTTCAATGAAATCCAACAGCCCTTTACTGCGTTTCTCGATGGTGTTTACGGCATCACGCACATCGACGATAACCTCATTCAAAGATTCCGGCACTTCACATTCTTGATTATTCTTCAATAAACCGAATGCAGTGGAAGACAACGAGGCGATCGGCGTAATGGAATTCATAATCTCATGGGTAAGGACGCGGATCAGGGTTTGCCAGGATTTCATCTCCTTTTCTTCCAGTTCGCTCTGAATATTCTGCATTGCAACCAGTACCAATTGTTGCTTGCGCATAACAAAGCCGGTGGCATAGATGGATAATTGTAATAAATCATCGCCCTGTTGCAATTTTATCAGGTCTTTCCCTCCGGGAGACAGCACCAGCAGTTTTTGGGCCAATTTGGGGCTGATAGATCGCAAATCTTTGATGTTTCCCAACCTTGGAATCTTGAGCAGTTTTTTTGCGGCATTATTGATCAATTCAACCGCACCATCCGGATTAAAAGCGATCAATGCGATACCCACATGATCGACAATCGTTTGCAGAAACCGAAAGTGTTCCTCCTTTTCTATTTTGGCACGCTGGAATTCCTTGATGACTCCGGTAAAGGCCGTGTGCAATTCCTCAAAACCTGATCCTTTTAAACTGTTGGTGAACGATTGGGAAAAATCAGAATATTTTATGGAATCAAGCAGGCGGGTTAAATCCCTGTTGGTCTTGGTTACATACCGTATCAGATTAAAAATTTGATAGGCCGCAAACAGGCTGATGAAAACGGCAGCGGCTATAAAGTCGGTTTTGAAGAGCAGGTAAGCCAGAAGACAAATCGTGCCGCCGAGAATGAGCACCCGTATAATACAATTGATATAGAATCGTTTGTAGATCATTTTATAATTTTATCTCACGCAAAGCCGCCAAGCTCGCAAAGTTAAAAACATTAATTTACCTTAATAAATCTTCGCGTCTTTGCGTCTTTGCGAGAGACCCTCTATAATCCGTATTTTTCCATACGACGATAAAGGGATGTCCTCGTCAATCCCAGTTCTTTGGCCGCATGTGATACATTGCCTTCATTCTTTTTCAGCGCTTGGCGTATTACGGTTTTTTCAACATCCTCAAGATTATAGTTTTCAAATACAACGCCTACAACTTCTTTTTCTGTCTCCGGAAACAGGAAATCCGATGGTTGCAGCATCTGGGCTTCCGACAGGATAACCGCACGTTCTAATGTATGTATCAACTCCCGAATGTTTCCCGGCCAGTGGTAACGCTTCAGTTTCTTTAATGCCGGTGCGCTGACCCCGGTGATGGCTTTTTGATATTTCTTTAAAAATATCTTTAGAAAGTGATCAATCAAAAGGGGAATATCTTCCTGCCGCTCACGCAGCGGCGGCAGCTGAATTTCAACGGTATTGATACGATACAATAAATCCTGCCGGAATTCGTTTTGGGCAACCATTTCATAGATAGGCATGTTGGTTGCACATATCAGACGGATATCGATATCAAGCGGTTTGTTCGATCCCAGGCGGGTCACCTTTCGAGTTTCTAAAACGCTCAACAGTTTGGCCTGCATGGCCAGTGAGATATTGCCGATTTCATCTAAAAACAGTGTTCCCCCATCGGCCAGCTCAAATCTTCCCGGACGGTTTTCTTTGGCATCCGTGAAGGCACCTTTCATATGACCGAATAATTCGCTTTCAAAAAGGGTTTCGGCGATAGCGCCCATATCGACGCTGATAAATACTTCTCCTGTCCGGGGGGATTGACGATGGAGAGCCCTGGCCACCAGTTCCTTGCCGGTGCCATTTTCGCCGAGGATTAAAATATCCGCATCCGTGACAGCAACTTTCTCAATCGTTGCAAATACCCTCTGAATTGCCGGGCTCACACCGATCATATTGTGATATCTTTGATCAAGATCATCGCTCAGCTGTTTTTGTTGCGAACGAAGCCTGTCGACCTCAAGACGCGATTGCCGTAAATTAAGGGCCGATGAAATCGTTGCCAGCAGTTTTTCATTCTGCCAGGGTTTGAGCACAAAATCGCTTGCGCCGGCTTTGACTGCTTGAACCGCCATTTCCACATCACCAAAGGCCGTAATCAAAATGACCACGGCCGATGGATCGATTTGAAGAATTTTGTCAAGCCACATAAAGCCCTCAACACCGCTGGTGGCATCCATTGTGAAATTCATATCCAGAAGGATGACATCATAGTCCTCGTTATTCATCAGGGAGGGAATTTTTTCAGGATTTTGCTCGGTGTGGACCAGAGAAAAATGCTGTTTTAAGAATAAACGCGCAGCCAGCAGGAGATCCTCATTATCATCAACAATAAGTAAGTTACCCGTATTTTTTGGCATCGCAAAATTCCTGTTTCATGTATTGAATTAAATTAACCGCAGATCTACCCTGTTTAATAAAACTTTATAGTTGTTTAATCACATTAGTATATTACAAATGTAAAATCTTTATTAAACAGATTCGTTGGTCAATCAATCCTGAATAAATGCTAAAATCGTACCAAAACCTTTAGTGCCCCTCAAAAAGGTCTAATTTTTTCACATTTAGGAAAAATGTTATTTAAATGATCGTAATTATTGAATAATTATGATCAGCCCATAGTAAGTTAAAATATGTTGCGACAAAAGTTATTCCGATTGAATCTGAATATTATCACAACTGTACGAATTCGTACATCGACTGTAACACCGGCGAACACTGCAAAAAAACAGTTAAATATAATTTGGTAATATAGCATCCCCGTTATTGTCCTTGCTCGGTAAATTTTCCCATATATTTTAAGTACTTAACCGATATCTTGTAATAGGATTCTTAGCGATATGAACACTGGCACATCCTTTGCTCTTAAGGTTATAAAAAAGTGCTGGAAGTTTAAAAACCAAAATATTCTTCTTATTAACAACGGACAACGAAAACGGTGAAATTTTAGTGCCGTTGACCAATAAAACTAACTAAACAAATTCAACCAACAAAACAAAAACATTCATGGTTTCCAACTACTTCAAAATAGCCACCCGCAACATTCTGCGGCACAAATTCTATTCCATCATCAACATCGCCGGGCTGTCTGTCGGCATGGCCTGCACCATTCTCATCCTGATGTGGGTGCAGCATGAGTTAAGCTTCGATCGTTTCCATGAAAACAGAGATAGAATATATCGCCTTGAGATGGAATGGGAGTGGGATGCGGGTACAAACCGAGAACAGTTTCCATTTGCGCCACATGCGGCCGGCCCGGCTATAGTCACAGAATATCCTGAGGCAATTCAATCTGTCAGGTTTCGGCATT
>CAMYNZ010000248.1:0-7549 GCA_947259865.1 uncultured Desulfobacterales bacterium
ACGTGCCTATTGGTATAATGTACAAGGCGGAAGCGAAAAAGATGCTGATTATTTAGTGGCTTGGCCTTTTGCAAAATATGCTGATTTAGATGAAGACCAAGATGGTGTCTGGGCAGTATATTCTAAAGAACACGGTGAAGAAAAAACAGGTAATAGCGCTATTAGAAACCATGAAGGTTTTCCAGAAGGTTAAAAGCCCGACCAATGGGAAAATATTGCAGATCGCAGCCGAAAATGAGACCCCTTTAAGAGATGATGACTTAATGTTTGTCATTGAAACCGAATGACGGCATGATTTTTTTTATTTGGCCCATTGATTCATTCCGCAAAAAGGAGGGTCTTCCAATGTCCGAGGACCATTTGATCTACCGTGTGCAGGGTCACAGTGCCCATCTAATCCTCAATCGTGAGCAGCAGCGAAATGCCCTGAGCGGTGAGGCCATTTCGTTATTTCTGAAATATCTGGATGCAGCTGAAACCAATGAGGATATCCGGGTTATCCTCATTACCGCAACGGGAGACAAAGCTTTTTGTTCGGGAGCGGATCTTGGCGGGGCAGCAGGGGGGGAATCCAAAGAAGTCTTTGCTAATTATGCCCGGCTTTTAAAAAGACTGGCCGGTTATCCTAAACCGATTGTAGCCAGAATCAATGGCTACTGTCTGGCAGGCGGAATGGGCCTTATGCTGGCTTGTGATATCGTGATCTCACGTGATGATACAAACTTCGGGACACCGGAAGTCAATGTCGGATTATTCCCAATGATGATCGGCGCATTGATATATCGTAATGTTCCCCGCAAAAAAGCTATGGAAATGGTGCTGATGGGCGAAAAATTGAGTGCGGATCAGGCTCTGGAAATGGGATTGATAACCCGGGCCGTGCCGCCCCAGAAACTGGATGCGGAAGTTGAAAAAACTTTAAACAGCCTGGCCGCCAAAAGTCCTGTTGGGATGAAGATCGGCAAGGAAGCTTTTTATGCGATGGCCGACATGCCATTTGAAGAAGCGGTTGATTACCTTTCAATAAAAATTGCAGAGGTGGCAGCCACCGAAGATGCCAGAGAGGGTATTACGGCCTTTCTCGAAAAAAGAAAACCCGTTTTTAAAGGTAAATAGGGTTGGATTCGATTTTATAATTTTTTTGTCGGACAGGATAAAAAGGATTATGTAAATTGCCGGTCCTGGTAGATATGTGACGGCCTTGAATTGCAGCCCTCCGGTTATTCCAGTCACCCGAGGACAGGCTGCAAGACTTCAAAGGAAGATATCCTGAATATCCTGTAAATCCTGTCTAATAAACCAAGGGGGTGGAGCTTGAGCACACAAGATAAAGTTGTCGTCACCTGTGCATTGACAGGAATGCTGACCGATCCGGCCAAATTTAATGTACCGGTAACCCCTCGCGAAATGGCGGAAGCCACTGCCCAGGCCCATGATGCCGGGGCTTCTGCGGTGCATTGCCATTTCAGAGATCAGGGAGAGGGCATGGGCGCCTGGCCGACCTGGGATCTCGATACGGTTGGCGCTATTCTGTCTGCCATCAAACAGCGGGTTCCCGATATAATCATATGTATGAGCACGGGTGTGATGGGAAATGATCTGTCCGGACCCCTGGATTGCCTGCAAACATTTAAACCGGAGCTGGCGGCCTGTAATGCGGGGTCTTTGAATTATCTGAAAATCCGCAAAGACGGTTCCTGGGCCTGGCCTCCCATTCTCTTTGACAATCCGGTGGAAAAGATAAAGCAGTTTCTGGAGGTGATGACGGCCAACAAAATCGTTCCGGAATTTGAATGCTTCGATACCGGTATTGTGCGCAGTGTGAGTATGTATCAGGCCAACGGTATGTTCAGGGGGGATCCCCACCTTTCTTTTGTGATGGGTGTGGACAGCGGTATGCCGGCCAACCCGGATCTTTTATCCATTCTGAAAACGGAATTACCCAAAAACGCGCACTGGCAGGTTATTGCCACAGGACCGGGTCGCGAGAAGATCTGGAACCTGCACAGGCGATGCCTTGAACTGGGTGGTGATGTCAGAACCGGTCTTGAGGATACTTTTTACCTTCCCACTGGCGATCGGGCCCAAAATAACGGTCAGCTGGTTGAGGCGCTGGTAAAGATTGTCCATGAGACCGGAAAAGAAGTCGCAACGACTGCCGAGGCCAGACAGATTCTCGGTGTATTGCAATAAACGGCAGCGCTCGACGGGATGTTCCACGTTTTCCCGGTTTTTTAGGTCTCTGGGGAACAAACGGTAAAGAAAGGAGGGCCAGTCATGAAAGAGAAACTTTGGCACAAATCCTATGCGCCCGGCGTAAAAAAGACCCTTGATTTTGAACAGGTTACAATCTCTGAAGCCTTAACCCGATCGGCCCGTAAATTTCCTGATCATACCGCCTTAAACTACATGGGTAAAAAAATCACCTACAGGGAACTCGAAGGGCTTGTCAATTGCTTGGCCGGCGCCTTGATTGATCTGGGAATTAAAGCCGGAGATAAAGTGGCGGTCTGTCTGCCGAATATTCCCCAGGTTATTATTTCCAACCTGGCGATCTTCCGTATCGGCGCAGTCACCGTTCAAAATAATCCGCTTTACACCGAACGGGAGCTGGAATATCAGCTAAACGACTCGGATTCTAAAATTGTTATTACCCTGACTCTCCTGATTCCACGCATACAGAAGATAAAGCCCAATACGAAAGTAGAAAAGATTATCGGCTGTCATATCAACACCTACCTGCCTTTTCCCAAAAAACAGCTGTTTCCCCTTGTAAAAAAAGATATGTATCGCAAAGTTGAACCGGCTGAGGACGTTCTGGTTTTTAAAGATCTGATGGGAAAATACTCTGAGCAACCGGTGGCGGAGCAAAGTAAATGGGATGCACTTGCCGCCCTGATTTATACCGGCGGGACCACCGGTGTCAGCAAAGGTGTGATGTTGAGCAATGCCAATTTGAGTTGTAATGTCCAGCAGCTTGTGGCCTGGTTTCCCGACTTGAATCCTGCCGAAGAGCGTTTGATCGGAAATTATCCTGTATTTCATTCCGCCGGTTTTTCGACGGTGCAAAACTTTATGATCTGGCAGGCATATGAACACATCATGGTCCCCCGGCCGGAACCGAAAATAAATATCGAGTTGATAAAAAAATACAAACCGTCTTTTTTGCCGGGGGTACCGACTATTTTTGTGGGATTGCTGGCAGACTCCGAGTTCAGGAAGATGGACCTATCTTCCATCAAGGGGTTTTTTTCCGGCGCAGCCCCCCTGGCAGCGGATACTATCAAAGATCTGCATGAGTTGACCGGCGCCACCATGTGTGAAGTTTACGGATCCACTGAAACCGCTCCGTATGCAACCGTTACCCCCTGGGGTGGAAAGGTAAAACCCGGGACCGTGGGTGTACCTTTGCCGGATACGGATATCAAAATCGTAGACATTGCAGATCCTGACAAAGAGTTGGAAGTTGGCGAGGACGGCGAAATTGCCATCAAAGGCCCCCAGATCATGATGGGATACTACCAAAAACCGCAAGAAACTGCCAAGGTCATAAAAGAGGGATGGTTTTATTCCGGCGATATCGGCAAATTTGATGAAGACGGATACCTAAGCATTGTGGACCGCAAAAAAGATATGATCATTGCCGGCGGATACAATATCTACCCGGTGGAACTCGATGATGTACTCATGGGCCATCCAAAGATCTTGGAGGCCTGTACGGTCGGTTTGCCGGATGCATATCGCGGAGAAACGGTTAAGGCTTTTATCGTGGTAAAGGCAGGTGAGACCCTTACTGAAGAGGAAATCAGCAATTACTGCAGGGAAAAGCTCGCGGCTTATAAGGTTCCCAAGTTAATCGAGTTCATCGATGAGCTTCCCAAAAGCGCTGTGGGAAAGGTTCTGAGAAGAAAACTCAAAGAGATGGAGATGGAGAAAGCCCGTGACAAGTGATGGGCGTCTCCCTTATAAGAATGATGCTGAACCGTTTAATATACTAATAGAGAATCAAGTGTAAAAAACATGAATTATCTAAAACTCGCCAAAGTTAATAAATACAGACTTGAGATGACTTCTATAACCGATTATGGTCCCCCAAAGGGAACATAATGGGTGTATACCTGCATTGTCTTATCTTCAGCCAGCTTGGCACCGGCCGAAACATACTTGTTATTCCAAATAACAAGGTATCCATACAACTGATCATCCGGTCCCAATACCTCCTTTAGTCCTTTCACCGGAAACTTCTTCATTGGATATTCTCTGACAAAATCAGACGCTGTTTGATGGTCAACGGGGCTGCAGGATTTATCTATTATTTTTACCGTTTTATCGTCATTTTTCGGATCTAATGCGGTAATTAGGGGACAATGATGAATGTCGTAATCATCTAAATTTTCTTTAATCGCTTTAATGGTTGCCGTGCGATCCTCTCCGGATTTTGTTTTAATTTTCCCTAATGTCCCCGAACACCCCAAGATGAATGCAATGATAACAGCCATTATTCCAAAAGTGTATTTGATGTTCATGCGTGGCTCCCTTTGTTATCTGTCGGCAAAAATTATTTATCTTCCTCCGAACAACCTAATCAGTGACCCAAAATATGCAATACAAAAAGCACAAATTATTTTCGGTAAATCAGGTTGGCGTTTTTGGAATAGTTCGTCGCTGTTTTCGGCTCATGTTTTGGTAACAATTGAATTGGCTTTTGTTCTCTTACCGGTTTTTAACGATGAAGGTGATACCGGCGCCAGCCCTATTGAATTAGCTGAATGGTATGTTGACAGTTAATCCGGTTTTCATTATTGTCGACGATCTTTGGATTTTTAAAATGCCCATCTCGGATGATACAAATGGAAGAGCGAAACGAAAAAGATCAATATTACCTGAAGAACGTTATCGGCATATCCGCTTGTGAGTTTTTGTGGGGCCTGGGGCTTCCGATTGTCATCGAGTCAACCTTTCTTCAGCTCTTTCTAAAAAGCCTGGGCGCCTCCAGTTTTGCCATCGGGCTTATTCCATTTTTCCTATTTATCGGCAGCTCAGTATTCGCTCTGCTCTCAAGTTATCTGACCTCAGGTCTGACGTATAAACGCAAGGCTGTCATCGTCTTACACCTCGTTTCCGGTGCCTCCCTTTTGCTTTTTGGGATCAGCCTGTTTTTGTTTGGTCAGGCGTCCCACATCCTGATAGTTTTTTTTAGCTGCTATGCGATTTTTTCGGTATGTATCGGTATGACCCTGCCGGTCTGGCTCAACTTTCTGGTAAAGATTTTTTCGGAGAATAAAACGGTGTCAGGGATGGCCTTGATGCTGATTGCCCAGAACGTTGCCAAACTGCTCTGCAGCCTTGTTATCGTTCGGTTCGTAGAAAAGTACGCCTTTTCTTCAGAATCTTCGGCTGTTGCATTTATGGTGGTCGGCGTTTTGTTTATTCTGGGCGCGACATTCTTTTTTATTACCAGGGAGTTGCCCCACCCCCATGAAACGCTGTCTGACAAAAGGGGGCCGTTTTTCGGCTATATCATCGAATCCATCCGGCATATTCTAAAAAACAGGAATTTTTTATACTTCCTGGCCGGAGATCTTGAGTTTTTCATCGTGGTAACAATTATTTCTTTTTACGCGAATTATGCAACGACCTGGTGCGGGATTGATGCGGCCAGTGCTGCCGGCATTTTTGTGGGCTGCATTTATTGCGGTGCAATCTTTGCAAACATTTCTCTGGGCTCCATGGGCCTTTTTTCATTAAAAAACAAGTATATCATGTCAAAATTTTTTTCTTTTACTGCCGTTGTGATGCTTACATTTTTCTGTCATGATCGCATTTGCGCCGGCAGTAAAAAAGTTGTCCGGCCTGGCGGACTCCACCAGTTATTTTGCTGTTGGCCCGATTCTAACGCTTCCATTTGCTATCTGTTTGCCGCTCGTGTTTGGAAAATTTCTGGATCATTTTGCCTGGCTGCAAGCGGATGCCTACAGGATTATTTTTAGCATATCGATTCTTCTCATATTCGTCACCCTGATATGTATGTTGAAAACCGATTTTTCAGAACACAAAGGGGTCGCATCTTAAATATTGAATATTCACCGCTATTTTTAATATTTAAGATGCGACCCCAATTTCACACTTTATTAAAGTAGTCCATTAAATGCATTTTCGTATGGCCCCATCGGGTATAAAAGTCGACATCGAATTGTAAATTTCGCCGCGGATGCATTTCGAACCTGCCCCGTTCTTTAGGTTAATCCGCATAGTTTCCCGGCCCTGCCGCAGCGAAGCATAAACAAGACGGGTCGGGTCCGGCAACTTGTTCGATATAATGCTTCATTCCAATAGCTGCCAGCCCTTGTTTTCTTTGCCTATATGCAGGACACCAAAAAGTACAGCAACACCGATCAATCCAAACAGTGATTGGGCAATACCAAGTCCTATTGAAATATTAACTAAGAGTGCCAGGGCAGCAGATGCGCAGAATCCCCAGAAGCCCCATTTCTTCCATTTGAAAAGTGCTATAACACAAACCAGGTTAAAAATTCCCAGCACGGCCAGCGCAGGAAATATCCAACCGGGTGCATTGGGAAGTGTCTGCTTTATATACGAACTGCCAAGCAAATACATTATCGTTGTCAAAACATTTGCAATGATCATCAGTATCAGAAATGCAGTCAAACATCCGTGTCGCTTTTTTTGATCGGACATACTATCCTCCTTTTTACTGACTAGCGTTTCAGTTTTGCGGCCCCTATCATTCCTTTATCTCGTTGCCGAACATCGCAAATCACCTGGCGCAACAGCGACGGTGACATTACAAAAAATTATTAAACCCTGACTGCAGCGAATACTCCAACCGGCGAGCTATATGCTCAGGGTGCGTTTGCTGGTTATGTTCTATTTTTTTACTTTAATAAAGGTTTTTCCATATCCTTGTTGATGAATTTTTCTCACCATTTCATCCCATTCAGTTCTTTTGATTCTGAGTCTGCTTATGCTGGATGTGTCATCTAATTCTGTAATATTTAACCGGATAGGTTTAAAAATACCCCAATCGAACATTTTGTTGTACACGGATACGGTTGTTTTCATTATTGATGTACAAATATTTGACTCACATTGATTACTAAAAAAACTTACCGCATTGGTGTCTTTGATTAAACCAAGACGAACTAAAAATGAAGTTAGGGGATAGCCCTTAATGATGTCTGTTCTTACCCATACCTCCCAATAATCGTGAAAAGAATGTATATCAAACATGGAAGTCGGTGTTTTGTGAATATATTTTTTTACGAATGATTTTTCCCCGCTTTGGTTAAAGCGTTTAAGCGTTTCTTTTTCGTGTTTAATGAGCAAATTGATAAAATTTTCCTGTTCGAGGAGATCATTTCTGATTCGTGAAAGATGGCTTGAATCCGGTAAGGTATGGGTCAATAACGATATAATCAACCTGGATGTATTCGGAAAAGAAAAATAAATAATCAAAGGAAAGATAACAAATATTAATAGGGCTATGCATACAAGGATGTATCTGTTTCTTTTCCTCATTTGGTGAACG
>CAMYNZ010000248.1:7618-9005 GCA_947259865.1 uncultured Desulfobacterales bacterium
TGAGACATAATTGGCGCCAGATCAGCCAGAGGGCTTTTTCATGTCTATTCCAGGCGATGGTTATGTCGCAGTTCCTTGTTGTTCTTCAATTATTTGTCGGGCAATTATATGTCATCTTGAAATATTAATGCCCAGTCCTTTAGGAATTCTCCATGCTGTAATGACTGCTAAAATTACCCACAATATGTCGAATCCACCTACCATCGATCCAATGTTTTCAACAAAGAATTGGATAACCTTCTCAGAAAACATAGTTATACTGGCAGCTGCCTCCGCGCCGTACTTTTCTGCTAATACATTTTTTAAATCATGAAAGAAGGTGAAATATTTGCCTATAACAATTCCCAAAATACTTGAAAGAACTGCAATGACTTGAAGGGGTGCGCCTTTTCTTCCTTTTGAAAACAGAACTACCGCAAATCCGCAGAGTAAACCGATTCCCCATGCCATAAACCCAATCACATAACCGGAGGCGATGACTATCAGCCCCCAAATCCCACCGCCAACCACTGCGGCCAGGCCACCGCCTACCATAGCGGGCACAAAAGAGCTGGCGGTAAACTGCTCCTCTTCGGCTGTTTTTTCAGCCTGGGCCTGGATCATCCCCACCAGTTTTGTGGCATCGGCAGAATCCAGCCCCATTTCTACCAGTTTTTGAGAAATTGTTGCCTTGTCAGCTCCAGCTTTCATTTGTTCAATCACAAAAGCATATAGTTTTTCCAAGTCCTCTTTTTGTGATTGGGCTTCATTTTTTTCCATGATAAATACCTCCTCTCATATTGTCCTGAATCACAGAAAACGAGCCTGTAGAAACAGGTGTTTTCTAAAATTTTTTTTATGTATTCTTTGAATCGGGAAATATTTGAAACGATAATTAAAAAGAGACTATATTATATCATAAAATAGCCTGCAGGAGGTAATATCTTGTTCAATTAGGCCCGCTTAATACTGTTGAAAGCTATTGCGAGAAATCTTTTTTGAATTGGAACAATGCAGTGCAGTTTCAATTGGAGATTAACTTTTGAAATTTTTCTCAGAGCAAACCGCTCGCATACCGTGTATGCGCAGAGGTTGGCTCCACGTCCCGTTCAAGCGGTCAAGTCTTCGCTTGGCTCAATCTGAAAAATTATTTCCAGTTGTCAAAAGGCAATTCAGCTATAATTTCCAAAACTAGTAAAAGGGTATCAACGAAAGAGGATTCAACTATTTTGACATCAAAAGACCATGCTTTGTTCTTGTTTGTAACGACGCCGCTAATCGTTACTTCCGATAGATCTTTTGATTCCTTGTAGCAGACCATGGAATAGAGAGACGATGTATTTTTTCCCAAGTACCGCACGCGTCGTGTCGCGATGATTTGCGAATTGGGATAAACACCCGGTATAGA
>CAMYNZ010000249.1 GCA_947259865.1 uncultured Desulfobacterales bacterium
TAAGCCGGGTTTTTTATTGGAAAGGCTTGAAAAAAATTGCATAAAATGAAGCTTAGGCAGCCTTGGACAGCTTCACGGCACAGACCTTGTATTCGGGTATTTTGGACACCGGATCAAGGGCGGCATTGGTCAGCTTGTTGGCTGCAGCCTCGGCAAAATGGAAGGGGATAAAAACCGTTCCGGAAACCGCCTTGGGCGATACTTTTATCCGGGCGCGTATTTTACCGCGCCGCGAGGTCACATCGACCTGGGCCCCGTCCGCCAGATCATATTTGCCGGCATCCTCGGCGGATATCTCAACAAAACATGCGGGCACGCGCTCATTGAGCCCATCGGATTTCATGCTCATCGTTCCGGTGTGATACTGGTACAGAACCCGTCCGGTGGTCAGATACAGGGGGTATTGATCGTCGGCCTCCTCGGCCGGCGGCTGGTATTCAATGGCGTGAAATTGCCCTTTGCCCCTGGTAAACAGGTCCTTATGAAGGATGGGGGTGCCGGGATGTTCTTCATTGGGGCAGGGCCAGTGAATTCCCTCCTGCTCGATGCGTTCATAGGTGATTCCGGCATATGAAGGGGTTAGACTTCGAATCTCATCCATGATGGCCCGGCTGCTGTCGTAGGACATGTCGTACCCCATCCGGGTTGCAATATCACAGATGATATCCCAGTCATCACGAGCCTGGCCGGGCGGAGCAATCGCTTTTCGGATCCGCTGTACCCGCCGATCCGTATTTGTGAAAGTCCCCTCCTTTTCTGCAAAGCAGCTGGACGGCAAAACCACGTCGGCCAGCCTGGCGGTTTCCGTCAAAAAAATATCCTGGACTACCAGGAACTCAAGATTTTTCAGGCTTTTTTCAGCATGGTTCAGATCGGGATCTGAAACCAGTGGATTTTCGCCGATAATATAAAAAGCATTGAATTCGCCCTGACTGGCTTTAGGAATCATCTGGGTCACCGTCAACCCGATTTTATCCGGTAGATCCGAAACATGCCAGGCGGCTTCCATTTTCTTTCGGGCTGCTTCATCCGTAACGGCTTGATAACCGGAATATACATTCGGCAGCCCGCCCATGTCGCAGGCCCCCTGGACATTGTTCTGGCCACGAAGTGGATTCACCCCCCCGCCTCTGATACCCATATGCCCGCAAAGCATGGCCAGATTTGCCAGAGATTTGACATTGTCGGTACCACTGGTGTGCTGGGTAATGCCCATGCAGTAAAGTATGCTGGCTGCCTTGGCAGCAGCATACAGCCGGGCGGCCTCGGTAAGGTCTCCGGCAGGAATTCCGGTGATGGTCTCGACGTATTCAGGGGTGTATTTTTCAACCGCTTTTTGGAGTTCGTCAAAACCGTCCGTGCGGTTTTTTACGAAATCTTTGTCGTAAAGGCCTTCGGTGATGATGACATGCATCATCCCATTTATCCAAGCAACATCGGTCCCCAGGTTTTGACGCAGCCATTTATGGGTAAACTCGGCAAGCTTAATTCGTCGCGGATCAACGAGAATCAGTTTGGCACCTTTGAAAGATACCGCTCTTTTGATGTGTCTTGACAACACAGGATGGTTTTCAGTGGTGTTGGAACCGGTAACCAGAATTACCTCGGCATCCTCGATATCATCAATGGTGTTGGTCATCGCACCACTTCCGAACGCAGCGGCCAGACCGGCCACAGTGGAGGAGTGTCAGAGACGGGCACAATGGTCAATATTGTTGGTCTTCAGCACCGCCCGTGCGAATTTATTGGCAATATAATTTTCTTCGTTGGTAATTCGGGCCGAAGTAAGCACCCCGATGCTGTCCGGACCATGCGCACTTTTTATGTTATTTAATGTGTTGGCAACCAGATCCAGCGCTTCGTCCCAGGTGGCCTCCCGGAATTGACCATTTTCTTTAATCAAGGGCGCGGTCAGGCGCTCGGGCGAATTAATAAAGTCATATCCAAACCGTCCCTTTACACACAGGCTGCCGTAATTGGGTGCGGTCTCATCGGCTCCGGTAACCTGTACGACCCGATTATCTTTTACATGCAGATAAAGCTGGCAGCCGACCCCGCAATAGCTGCAGGTAGTGCGGATTTTTCGATTCTCCCAGGGTCGGACTTTATAACGGACATCTTTTTCCACCAGTGCACCGACAGGACAGACCTGAACGCATTCACCGCAAAATACACAATCGGAATCCTTCAGGGGCCTATCACCGGCAGCAACGATTTTGGCTGCCGATCCCCGGTATCCAAAATGAATGGCGTTGTTGACCTGGATTTCATTGCAGGCCTGAACACATCGACCACATTGGATGCATCTGGAAAAATCACGCACAATAAAAGGATTGACCGTTTCCATAGGATAGCGGGTTTCAGTTCTCGAAAAGCTTTCACCGGAGACCTGGTAACGGTAAGCAAGGTGCTGGAGCTGGCAGTCCCCCCAGACCGGACACAGCTCATCACTGCCATCATCGGCCTGGACCGCAAGCTGGAATTGGGTCCAGTCCTGATCGTCGGAACCGCGAATAGCGCAATTGTGATTACCCGAAGACAGCAGGAGTTGAATGATTATTTGACGGGCTTTTATTACACTCGGCGATTCCGTCTGAACGGCCATTTTATTGACTGCCGGTGTGGTGCAGGAAGGCAATAAATTGCGAGCGCCCTCAACCTCCACAACACATATACGGCAGGCCCCGGTGGGGATGGCACCTTTGAGATAACAAAGGGTGGGTATCTCAATATTATTTCGTCTGGCCACATTGAGAATCGTATCCCCCGGTTCGAAAGTAAATTCATTGCCATTCAGGTGGATGATATTTTGATGGGTCATAGCGGTTTCGTATCTCCTTTATATCCGATTTGATCGGTATCAAAATGGGCTGTTGCTCGAATCCTTATTGGCTAAATCTGAAGGGTTTTAATGGCGGTACACAAAGACTCGGGGAACAGCCCCAAAAGAAATGATTCATATACAAAGTTGATAATTTTGTCAATGTGCTAATCTACCCGGCTTTGATCCCTACCTTTTTTAGCCACAGGTGATACATCAAAACGCCGAAAATACTGCCCAATGCGTCAGCCAAAACATCCATAAGATCGGCCTGTCTCAGCGGAACAAAATGTTGATGAATTTCATCACTGATCCCATAAAGAATCGAAGAAGATATGCTGATCAATATCAATGTATTATGGCTGATTTTGATCAGTATGGTCCGGTAGCTCCTGAAAAACAGAATACCGAGTATAAAATAGGCCACGAGATGAAGAAATTTATCAAACAAAAATGGCTGGGGAATAAGGTCCGTTGACGGGTAGGCCGATTGAATAAAAATCAAGAGACAATAACAGATGAGGGGAAGCCAGTAGATTAAAAATGTTTTCAGCTTTTGCAATTTATTGTTCAGTGATAATAATTAAGTACCGATAGGGTAAAGTTGCGGGTTGCGCGTTGCGAGTTTAGCGATTAAAGGAATTGATTTGCCTAACAGCATCGTTTTTATTTATGTTGAATAGACACTTTTCCTCATATTACAGAATACTAAGGTTCGGTCCTTTTCTTAATATTTGAAAAAGGGTATCCTGATCTCAAGACTCTTGCATGATAGAGACCGAAAACCCGCAACGCGTAACTCGAAACCCGCTCACTGCCCTAGTTTTTGAAGACATCCAGCTCCAGTTTTCTTTGTGCAATGTGGCTGAGCACCCGGTCTAAAAAATCCTGTTGTGGAATACCGTATTTCACCTTTCCGTCAAGGGTTCGAACCGAAACGGTCCCGGATTCCTTTTCTTTACCACCAATAGTTAAGATAAGCGGTATTTTATTCAGCTGGGCATCACGTATTTTTTTGTTCAGGCTCTCGGCCCGACCGTCAACTTCCGTTCGCAAACCAGCCGCGTCAAACATGCGTTTAATGTCATCGGCATAAGCTACGAGCTCATCATTGATGGCCAGCAGTGTAACCTGAATGGGCGCCAGCCACAGGGGAAATTTGCCGGCAAAATGTTCGATAAGGATACCCAAAAAGCGCTCGACGGACCCACAAACGGTGCGGTGGATCATGATGGGACGATGCTTTTGATTGTCTTTGTCGATGTAGAAGAGGTTGAAATTTTCGGGCTGCGACATGTCCAATTGGATCGTGCCGCACTGCCAGGTCCGGTTCAAGGCATCGTTGATGTGAAGGTCGATCTTGGGCCCGTAAAAGGCGCCGTCGCCTTCATTTTCCCATTGTTGATCGGTCCCGATAGACTTCTCGGGCCGGGTCGAAAGCTCAAGGTGAAAGCCGAGACCGAAGGTGCTGTATATTCGCTCGGTAAGTTTCAGAACACCCAGAATTTCATCCCCTATCTGATCCGGTCTCATAAAAATGTGGGCATCATCCTGGTGAAAAGCTCTTACCCGAAAGAGACCGGACAACACTCCGCTTAATTCGTGCCGGTGAACCAGGCCCAATTCCGCCTGCCGCAGCGGTAGATCCTTGTAAGAATGGAGTTTGGTGCTGTATATCAGCATACCCCCCGGGCAGTTCATGGGTTTAATAGCATTTTCGGTATCGTCAATTTCAGTCATATAGATATTTTCACGATAATTTTCCCAATGGCCGCTCTTTTCCCATAACAAGCGATTCAGGACAATCGGGGTCTTGGTTTCGACATAACCGGCGGCTTCGTGTTCTTGCCGCCAGTAATTTAAAAGGGCGTTCCAGATAACCATCCCCTTGGCATGAAAAAAAGGCATGCCGGGTGCCTCATCATGGAAGCTGAAAAGATCTAAGGCAGTACCGATTTTACGGTGGTTTCGCTTTTGGGCTTCTTCCATGTATTTGAGATATTCGTCGAGGTCCTTTTTGGTAAAAAAGGCGGTGCCGTATACCCGCTGGAGCTGGGCCCTGGTTTGATCCGCACGCCAATATGCACCGGATACCTTGGTTAATTTTATACCTTTGATAAAACCGGTGTGGGGAAGATGGGGCCCGCGACACAGATCCGTAAAATCGCCATGTTTGTAAAAGCTTATGGTTCCCTCTTCCAGTTGCTGAATCATTTCGAGTTTATAGGGCTCATCCTTGTAAAATTCGAGCGCTTGGGCCTTGGACACTTCCACACGCTGGAAGGGGAGCTTGGCTTTGATGGCCTGTTGCATTTCAGCCTCAATTTTCGGGAAAGCTTCTTCGGAAAGCGGTTCCATGTCAATATCATAGTAAAAACCGTTTTCAACCGCCGGCCCGATGGTCAGGTGAGCATCCTTGTAAAGATGCAGGATTGCCTGGGCCATCACATGGGCTGCGCTGTGACGAAGAAGTTCAAGGGCTTCCGGATCCTTGGGGGTTATCAATTTAATTTTGGCGTCCTGTTCCACCCGGGCGCTTATATCCAGGAGAACCCCGTCCTTTTCCATTGCCAGACAATTGCGAGCAAACGTTTCCGAAATACTCTGGGCAATGTCGACTCCGGTTGGATTATTTTCAAAAGCCTTTATATTGCCGTCAGGAAATGTTATGTGTACCATCGTGCACCTATCAGAATGTAATATTCAAATACCGTCGAACACCGTCAACTGGATAACAATGCTCGAGTCATCTTTACCAAATTAACGAATAAGATTGAAACGTTAGGTGAAACAGCGTCCCGGGTCAAGGGAAAAGTAAAAAATAATATCAAAATTCCAGGGACGACGCTCAGTCGTGGATACATTGGCCATGAAAGTCAAATATCAGATCATCGACACGCCAGCCGGGCTTAAGGATATCGCCAACACCTTTTTAAAGGAAGCAAAGATCGGGGTAGACCTGGAAGCTGACTCCATGTATCACTATCAGGAAAAGGTATGCCTGCTCCAGATGGCCACCAAAAGGATAAATGTTATAATAGACCCTTTGCAGATCAGGGACTTGTCGGCGCTTAAACCGGTGTTTGCCGGGCAGCGCATAAAAAAAATTTTCCATGGTGCAGACTATGATGTGCGCTCATTGTTCCGGGATTTCAAAATTACGATCAATAACCTTTTCGACACCCAACTGGCCGCCATGTTTCTCGGTCTGAAAGAAACAAGTCTTGAAGCCGTTCTTAAAGGAAGGTTCCAGGTTGCTCTTGAAAAGAAATATCAGCGCAAAGACTGGTCCAGGCGGCCACTGCCCCAGGAAATGATCGCCTATGCTGCCAATGATGTCCGCTATCTGGTTCCTCTGGCAGATGTGTTTGAAAATGAACTCGGCCAAGAAAAACGGCTGCATTGGGTAAAAGAGGAATGTGAATTTTTAAGCAGGGTAAGACCTGTTCAAAATAATCAGAATCCACTATATCTCAGTTTTAAAGGGGCCGGCCGACTTGATTCAAGAAGTCTGGCCGTGCTTGAAGCACTTTTGCAATACCGGAAAAAAATTGCTGCGCAAAAAGACAAGCCCCTGTTTAAAATATTTAGAAACCAGGCCCTGCTGTTACTGGCGATAGAAAAACCGGCGAACAAAAGAGGTTTGGAAAACACAAAAGCCTTGGGTCGCAAACAAATCGGTATGTACGGAAAGGGATTGATAGAAACCATCATGCAGGCATTGAAACTGCCTGAAGCGCAACTTCCGATTTACCCCCGCAAAAAAGCACCCGTTTCGAATCCGGGTGTGCCAAAAAAATTAAAGGCCCTCAAAAGCTGGCGGGATGCCAAAGCCAGCGCGCTTGAACTTGAACCGAGAATGCTATTCACAAGGGCATTGTTGAGTATCATCGCTGATGAAAATCCACAGGATTTACACGCATTAGCAAAAATCACGGAAATCAAACGCTGGCAAAAGAACGAATTCGGCCCGGACCTGGTAAGCGTTTTAAAACAAGTGAATTAACATGGAAGAAAAATGCGTTCTACAATCAAAGGAATATGAACTTGAAGGGCTTTTGGACAAGCGCAGCCAAAATCAGGCCGTAATCATAACCCACCCGCATTCGCTTTATGGCGGAAGCATGCACAATCCCGTCGTAGAGGCGATCCGCACGGCCTTTAATAATAATGGATACACCACCCTACGGTTCAATTTCAGGGGCGTCGGCAACAGCCAGGGAAATTTTGATAACGGTCGTGGTGAACAGGAGGACGTACGGGCCGCAATCACTTATCTTATCGAATCGGGGACAACCGCGGTTAACCTGGCCGGGTATTCATTCGGGGCCTGGGTAAATGCATCGCTTATCATTAACGACAGCGCACCGGTGAGTGAGATGATCATGGTTTCACCGCCCGTGGGGTTTATTGACTTTGAGTCTGGCAAAACCATCAATTGTCTTAAACTGGTGGTAACCGGCAGCCAGGATGATATCGCACCCGTCGATCTTATCCGTGATGTTTTGCCCAGCTGGAATCCGGACGCCCGTTTTGAAATCATCGACGGCTGTGATCATTTCTACGCTGGTCATTTAAAAAAGCTGGAAACAATTTTGTCTTCCTTTCTGCAAAAATAACTGCCAAACCTGCCAGCGGCTGGGTCGATCCCCATCTGATAAACGCACACCTCGTGGCTGGCCTGCGACGAGCTCAGCCGAGCCGAAGCCACTCCCACCAATTTCTAACACCATGTTGTTTACTAAACCCCATCCAATATGAATAGTGGGAGCGGCATCTTGCCGCGATTAATTAGCATTTCAAACCGCGGGACGCCTTGATGCATACCTTAATATATTTAGATTAGACAAGAAACCCCGCATCAGCGGGGCTATTGAAGGCGGTCTACTATTTTTGCGATAGCTTTTAAAAGCTCCGAATTTCAATCCCCCAACGGGCAGTAGCCTCTTTATGGGGTAAAAATCCTGGTTACCGCTTTTTTTCTTCCGGTCAAGGTCTGATAAGTTTCATCCGGGTAACCCAATGCGATGACGGCAAATAATTTTTCTTCTTGCGGTATTTTTAAAAACCGTTGAATTGCGGCATCATTTTGTATGGCTTTGACAGCGTAGCCGATCATGCAAGTGCCCAATCCCAGGCTGTGGGCGGCCAGCAGGATATTTTGAGTGGCAAGCATGGCATCTTCCATCGGGCAGCTGCCGCCCTTCCTGGAGCCGACGATAATAAGGGCGGTGGCCCCATGAAAGAGGCGGTCGCGTCCGTGTCGCTCCCAATCCTCTAAGGCTTCTTTCACCGATCGGTAATATTCTTTATAATAATTATCCAGTGACGGTCTGCCCAGCTTTTTTAGAGCCCAACGCAAATACCATTTTTCGGCCATGCGGTTTATACGCCTGAAAAATGCGCCGATTCGCTGGCCGAATTCGTTCACCGCCATACGGTCAGGCAAAATGGTAAAGGTCCAATTCTGGCAATTGGAACCTGATGGTGCCAGGGTGCCGATCTTCACCAAATCTTTAAGCCAAGAAAGTGCAACGGCCTTCTCGCGGTAATTGCGGCACGATCGCCTGGAGGCCATCAGCCTGATCAATTGGGCCGAATCAAACTCCCCATGGGACAGCCAACGATTTTGCAGATCGAAATTTTCAAAGGAGAGACTTTGTTCATCGATGGCCTTTACCGTGACTGCATCAACCGGGCATACCCCGACACAATGCCCACATTGAAGAGAACGGTCACCGCTTACCACGGCCTTTTCATCCTGCATGGTGATAGTTTCAGCAGGGCACACTTTTACGCATAATCCGCAGCCGATGCACTTTTCCGGATCGATAATGGTTGTTACGGTTCTGTCAATCATTTGATGAGGTGTTGAGGCCATTTCTGATAAGTTCCTCTTTGAGCTGTCTGATCATAATCCGTTCATACAAAGCCGGAGCTAAACGGCTGATCCAGTAAGTCAATTTGCCGATGGGCGATAAGATGAGCATTTTTTTTTGTTTCAAGCCTCCCCTGTAGACGGCTTCGGCAACCCCATCGGGGGAAGCTTGTTTTCCCACCCGAGACTGGGGATGGGTCGTGACCCGACCGTCTCCGCCAAGGGCCCGATTCTGTAATTTGGTTTTTACAAATCCGGGACAAACGATCATAACGTGAACACCGCTGGCTCGCATCTCAGATCGCAACGATGTAAACAGGCCGTGGAGTGCGTGCTTGCTGGCGCAATAAGCAGTTCTGCCCAGCAGGGGGGCAAGACCGGCGATGCTTTCAATAATGATGATCATACCCCGGCGCTCAATAAGGCTTGCAATGGCAGATTGGGTGCAATACAGAGACCCAAAAAAATTCACCGCCATTACCTTCCGATAAACGCTTGACCGGGTTTCAACAAAAGCACTTCGTTGCGTTATTCCGGCATTGTTGACCAGTATATCGATTCCGCCGTAACGATCAATTATCTCACTGATCGCCGAGGCGCATTGCGCTTCCTGGGAAACGTCGCAGGGTAGACCGACTGCCTTCTGACCGGCGGCAACCAATTGAGCCACGGCGGCCCGAACGCCTTTTTCATCCTTATCCAGCATCCCGATGGTTGCCCCTCCCCGGGCAAATTTGCGGGAAATCGAAGCACCAATACCACTGGCTGCGCCGGTCACCACTACAATCTTGTTTTTATAATCACGCCTTATCATTGCGCACTTCCGCAGTTCAGGGCGCCAGGCCCGCCATATCAGCCTGTGTATCGATCGGCAATGGGCGACGGGAAAAAATAAAAGCCGTTATCAGACCGGCTATGATGTGCCAAATTCCCCACCAAGCGACCAAGATGGCCATTCCTCCGAGACCTTCAAAAAAGTTAAACACCAGGACCAAACCCAGACCGGAATTTTGTATACCGACCTCGACCGATACCGCCCGGGTATCGGGCTCCGGTAATCGGAAAAGGCGTCCGGACCAGTAACCTAAATTC
>CAMYNZ010000250.1 GCA_947259865.1 uncultured Desulfobacterales bacterium
GATGGTGAGATTCTTTATTTAACCGTCAGAACCGGACAGGGAGCTTCAAGGATCACATACTGCGCTGTTGATCCGAAAATGAATTTTCCTACTTTTGATAATTTTTTTATACCAATAACGATTTCATCGATTCCATTTTCCCGGGCGAATATAACCAGATCCTCACCGGTTTCAAATCCCCGGACAGATAAGGTCGTTTCGCACGCGACAGCCTCTTTGGATAATTGTCTTTTGATTTTTTCCAGCTCTTTTTCTCTTTTTATAAATTCGTCCCTGGGCACCTGCGGACCGGAAATCATCGAGGTTACCAGAAAAATTTTTGCATCAAAATTCTTGGCACGGCTTTTGGCGACTTCCAGTGCCGCTTTGGCGGCACTGGAACCATCGTAACACACCATTAGATTCATTTTAATCTCCCGATTATTAAATATCGGTTTTTAATACAAATGGCAGGCAACAAAATGCCCCGGTTTGGCCTCCAGTAGAGGGGGCTCATCTATCTCGCAAACGTTCATAACTTGCTTGCAACGCGTTTGAAACCGGCAGCCTGGCGGTGGGTCAATCGGTTGCGAGACCTCGCCCCGGATATCGGGGATAGGCCGGCTATATGTTGGATCGGGTATGGCCACAGCTGATATAAGGGCCTTGGCATAAGGATGCAGCGGATCCGTAATGACATCTTTGGTGGGTGCCAACTCCATGGTTGTGCCCAGGTACATGATCATCAGTCGCTCTGAAATGTTGGACAGGATGGACAGGTCATGGGAGACATAGATGCAGGTAAAATTCATGCGGTCAGACAGATCTCTGATCAGATCCAGTATCCCGGCCCGGATTGAGACATCCAGCATGGATAAGGGTTCGTCAGCGATTACCAGTTCCGGTTCCAAAACCAGTGCCGAGGCGATGCCCACGCGTTGCCTTTCACCGCCGCTCATTTGGTGGGGATAGCGGTCTTTGTACTCATCCGGCTTGAGACCGGTCAGTTCAAGGGTATCAAAAACCCTACGGCTGACTTCAGATTTATCGCCAAGATTAAGGGCCCTTAACGGTTCGGCCACCGTATCAAAAACCGTAAACCGGGGGTTGAGCGACTCATAGGGATCCTGGAATATAATCTGGACCTGTTGTCGATAATTTCTGAATTCGTCTTTGGACATTTGCGAGATGTCCTTATCCTTGTAACTTATAGTGCCGCTGGTCGGCTCCCGGAGCTTGGCAATGGCCAGGCAGGCCGTAGACTTGCCGCAACCGGACTCTCCTGCTAAACCCATGATTTCGCCGGGTTCCAGGCTGAATGTCACACCGTCAACGGCTTTAATGACGCTGGGCTTCTTTCCGCCCACCAATTTGGCCAAAAAGCCCGGGTCGATATAGAAATATTGCTTTAAATCGGTTACATTGAGGATTGCCATGTTTTTTTGTCTCCTGCTCGTTTACGAAATTCTTCGATGTGATCGGTTCGGATGCAATGTACAAAATGGTCCGGTTTAATCTCAAGATCCGGTGGCCTTTGCTCTTCGCAGGCCGCAATGGCAAAGGGACACCTAAAAGCAAAGACACAGCCCGGTATATCCCCGATCAAATTAGGCGGTGAGCCTGGAATTGAGATTAATTCTCGCTCAAGTGCACGGATGCTGGGAAAAGCATTTTTAAGACCCAGCGTATAGGGATGAAAAGGCTCGTTGAAAAGTTCCACAGATTCGGCCTGTTCCATTATCCGTCCGGCATACATGATTCCGATACGGTCGCTCATCTCGGCGATGACCGATATGTCATGGGTGATAAGAAATATGGATGCCGCCGATTTTTTGCGGATCTCCTTCAACTCGCGCAGAATCCGCTCCTGAACCAGAACATCCAGCCCTGTGGTTGGTTCGTCCATGATGATGAGGCCCGGATCCAGGGCCAGGGACATGGCTATCATGGCCCGCTGGCGCATGCCGCCGCTAAATTCATGAGGATAGTTGCGGGTCAGCGCAGGCTGTAATCCCACACCCTTAAACAGTTTTTCGACTCTATTTCTGGCTTCCTTCTTACCCATATCCGTGTGGGCCTCAATGGCTTCGAAGATCTGGTCACCGACACGATAAACAGGGTTGAGGGAGTTCATGGCACTCTGGGGCACCAGGGAAATCTCTCTCCACAAAATCTGGTCTCGATAGGCTTTGTCTGAAAAAGACAACAGGTCTTGTCCTCGATATGAGAGCTCATCAGCCGAAACAATTGCAGTCTGGGGAATCAGACGCATGATGGTCCTGATGAGCGTTGATTTACCGCAACCCGACTCACCGGCCAGGCCGAAGACCTCATCCTCTTTGACTGACAGCGACACGCCGTCGACAGCCTTAACGAGGCCATCTTTGATACGGTAATGCGTTTTCAAATTTTTGATTTTTAGCAACATCTTGTATCTTCCTTACCGTTTTTTGAGACGCGGATTGGCCACCTCTTCATAGGCTCGGCTGACAAAAACCAGGGCGCTGACCAAAAGCACAATACAAACCGCCGGAGGCGCAAACCACCACCAGGCCGTTCTGACCTTGCCGGAGATCCAAAGGTTATACAGCATGCCGCCCCAACTCAGGTTGTTGGGATCACCGAAACCCAGAAAACTTGCACCGGCTTCGGCCAGCACAGACCAGGCAATATTAAATGCCGTGTAAAGGAGTAACAATGGCAGAATATTCGGCATGATGTGTCCATAAATGATTCTGAGATTATTGCAACCCCGGGCCTTGGCCGCCAGAATAAACTGTCTCTGCTTTATCGCCAGTGTTTGGGCCCGAATAACGCGGGCAGAAGTTCGCCAGACGATACAGCAGATGGCAATGATGACGAACCACAGGCTACGGCCAAACAATGAGATAAGAACAATTAAAAACGGCAGGAAAGGCATGCCGTAAATAATATCGGTAAAACGCATCAGAATCTCGTCCATCTTGCCGCCGTAATAGCCGGATAACAGACCCATATTGGCGCCGATGAGGATGGAGATCATTCCGGACACCAAACCGATGAGGACCGTGGTCCGGGTAGCATAAAGCATTTGGGTGAATATATCCCGGCCCATGGCAGTTGTGCCCATCGGAAACTCCAAAGACGGCGATCTCATCATGGCCAGTTTGCCGGCGCTATCCCGCAGTATATCCCATGGCTGATGGGGTGCAATAACCGGGGCCAGCAAGCCAACCAGGCAAAAAAACAGAATAATCACCGCTCCGAAGATACCGAATCGGTGACTCATGATAATGCGGTATTGCGTTATCAGAAATTCTTTGATTGTCTCCAGTTTCATACTTTAGAGTCTCCTATCTCTGAATTACGTTATCAATGCCTTTACATCCTGGGGTTGCATGCCTTCGATGCCCAAATCTCGGACAGTCAGTCCGTTCACCAAGTAATCCACGCCCAGCATGGTCGAGGCGACTTGTACGACGGCATCCACATTGGGTGTCGGCACGCCCCACATCCGGCCGATTGACGCCCAGGGCGCCAGGCCGAAGGGCAGATCTTCGTTTATATAACGGGTATCAATGGCTGCGGGTGCCGGAAAAGCCGGATTCCCGTGTATCGGGCTTTGCCTGAGTGTTTCTGATAAGGTTTTTTTACCGAGTGAATAGTCGGCATAAAGACTTTCAAAAGCATTTTTAAAAGCGATGCCGTCGGTGCTGACCGGTTTGAGCAAAGCCATGCGTTCCGCATCCATGGCCAGCATTATCTCGACTACCGATTCGGTGGCACCATCGGCGTAAAGATTCCAACCCTGCCCGCCGGTAGACTCGATACGCCCGGCATTGAAAACCACCATGGGCGGATGGACGATAGGGTTGAGGTTGTTGAGACTGGTAAACCAGACATTGTCCGCAGCCGTAAATTGCGGAAATACCGGTTTGATCTTATCCAGGAATTCCTGGTTGCGGCTGGCCGGCAGGGCCGATACGGGAAGACGATTTTTGACACCGATGCAGGCCACAACCCCCGGTTCAAGCGCCCGGGTAGCGTAAAGAAGCGACATGGTCTCCACCGGCGTTATGCGCGTCGTTATACCCGCCTCATTCATCCATTTGTAAAACCGGAGCGCTCCGAAATTGGAAGTAAACAGGATGAATTGGCCGTCCTCGAAATGGTTGGCTAAGGCCTGGCTGAAGGGTTCATGGGCATAAGCCGATCCGCCGATAATGATGATGTCGACGCCTTTGATTGCTTCTTTGAGATCGGTTGTGATTAAATTCAACCTTGCAAAGCCCTCACCGGCGTCGCCCGAAATCTGGATACCGCCTTTTTTTTCGATGGCGCGAAGGGTGTCCTGAAATTCAGGCACCTCGGCCAGGTTAACCGAGTACCCTTTCAGTGTAATATCAGCCGCAAATGTCTGACCGGAGTTTCCGGTTCCCAGTACGGCAAACTTCAGGTTCTGCTCTGGCATTAATGCTTTCCTCAGAGAATCATTTTTCAATTTTCAGATAATCTTTTGTATACTTTTTGAGTTTGTCATCATCCAGGTTGACCCCCAGGCCATCGCCCTGGGGGACCGTGACAATGGCATCCGATATATTGCGTTCAAAATCGGTGATATCGTCGGACAACCGCAGAACCGACATATAGGCATGACCCATATCCACCAGGTTGTTCAGGGTGCAGCCGAGCTGCAGTGAAGCCGCCTGGCTAATCCCGAACTCCAGCATGCTGTTCATCAAACACTTTAATCCGAAAGCTTCAGCGATTTTGGCTATCACCAGGGATTTAGACAGACCGCCGTTTTTAGAAACTTTTATACTAAACACATCGGCTGCCCGTTCACGAATCAACACTGTGGCATCATGAATGGATAGCAGACTTTCATCTACGCTCAGAGGGCACGGTACTCTGTCGCGAATCTTTTTCAGTCCCGTAATGTCGCACCGATCAATGGGTTGCTCGATCATGGCCGGTGGATAATCGTGGATGCCTTCTATAAATTGCAAGGCTTGTTTAAGCTGCCAGCCCTGGTTGGGGTCCAGAATGATAGCTATCTCGTCCCCGAAACGATTGGCAGCCGAACTCATCCGTTGGATTTCTTCATCTATGGGCAACGCCCCCATTTTTAGCATGACGGTCCGGTAACCCTGTTCAACCATGGCCTCAATTTTTGCGCTATCCTCATCCGGCGTGCCGCTTCCCACAGGACCCAGCAGCGGAAGATTCTCATGGAAGATGCCGCCCAGAAAAGTGTGAACCGGACTCTGACGAGCTTTTCCCAGAATGTCGTATAAGGCCATATTGACAGCGCCCCGGGCCAATAAATTGCCGTGGACAGCCTTGTCCAGCGTCGCTTCGATCAATGACACCCGGGTAGGATCCCGGCCCATCAGGTGCGGGGCAATGATATCACGCACAACCATCATCACAGAACCCGGTGTTTCTTCGGTGAAAGGGTTCATGGGATCCGCCTCTCCCAGGCCCACGATTCCTTCGTCCGTATTGACCTTGAGGATGACGGCCTGGGCGTTATGCAGCGTCCCGTAGGCTTTGGATAATTTGTAGGGTTCGGCGAAAGGCACCGAGATATGAGACAGCTCCAGACCGGTGATCTTCATCTTGGAATTCCTTAACCGCTCGTGCTCTTGCCCATTTTAATTCGAGGATCCAGATAACAGTAGGATATGTCAGCCACCAGGTTCAAAAAGATAACCAGCGCCGCCAAAACCAGGAATGTGGCCTGGGCCACCGGGTAGTCGTGAGACGATGCGGCCTCCACCATTAGCTTCCCCATGCCGGGCCAGGAGAAGACCGTCTCTACAAG
>CAMYNZ010000251.1 GCA_947259865.1 uncultured Desulfobacterales bacterium
TCGGCATCCAGGGCTGCGTTGAAGGCGATGAGGGTATTTTCAGGATAGCTTGCACGATAGCCCCTATGGGCGATAAACCACGGCGGTTTGAAATTATGGATTCCAATGATTTTTTGCATAAAAATATAAGGCTAAAACAAGTTGCATTAATTTTGCAAATAAAAACCCCGACCTGAAAGACGGGGTTTTATAAATATATTTTAACGATTTAATGTAGAAAAATCAACGAAAGATCCGGGACCTTTGCATTCTCGAAGCTATCTCAAAAATGCAGATTACGTTCAAGTACAAGGCGTGGGCCGACGAAAAGGCGGAGCATACATGCGAGTATGTGAGCATTTTGAGGAGGTCCGCAACACCGTAATTGGGCGTTAGATGTATTTTTGAGATAGCTTCTAATTCCCGATACGATCTCCAGTTTTCATATCAAACAAATGAAGTTTTTGAGAGGGTATTTCTAAGGGCAAAACCGCGTTTTTTACAAAGTGATGCACATCCGGCAGACGAACCGTTAATAATGTATTATCTTCTCCGAAATGTGCGTGAACCAGTGTATCCGCACCCAGCACTTCGACATGATCCACATTTAGATTTAAGTCACCTTGCTTTTCATCTGCGATTTCAAAATGTTCCGGCCGAATGCCCAAGGTGACTTCCTGTCCTTTATAGTCTGAAAATTCATCGCCATTGACGGGCAGACGGATGCCATCGGATAGTTCAATGTGTCGGCCGTTGTCTGCCATTCGTGCATTCAGAAAATTCATGGCCGGAGATCCGATAAAACCGGCAACAAAACGAGTCGCCGGTTTTTCATATACATCCAATGGTGATCCGATCTGGGCTGCATAACCGTTGTCCATGACAATGAGGCGATCGCCAAGGGTCATGGCTTCCACCTGGTCGTGGGTGAAATATATGCTGGTGATATTCAAATACTCATTAAGTTTACGTATTTCGAGGCGCATCTGTACGCGAAGTTTGGCATCCAGGTTACTTAAAGGCTCGTCAAACAAAAATACCTTGGGCTCGCGTACGATGCATCGGCCCATGGCGACACGCTGGCGTTGTCCGCCGGATAGCTGTCGCGGTTTTCGATCAAGAAATTCCGTCAGTTCCAGGATCTCTGCAGCCCTTTGGACCCTTTTTTCGATTTCTTCTTTGGGCATGCGACGAATTTTAAGACCGTATGCCATGTTTTTGAAGACCGTCATATGGGGATAGAGGGCATAATTCTGGAATACCATGGCAATATCGCGTTCAGCCGGCTCCAGTAGGTTGACAACTTTTCCGTCAATCGAAATTTCGCCGTCCGTTATGGTCTCGAGCCCGGCAATCATTCGCAGGACCGTAGATTTCCCGCAACCCGAGGGTCCCAGGATGACGATAAATTGGCCATCCTGGATATCACAGGTGATACCGTGGATTACCTCGGTTTGATCGAAACTTTTGTAAACATTGTGTAAATTTACATCGGCCATAAGCGTACCTTTTTTCCAATGCTCAAAATAATTCTATGGGTCTGTGCTGGTTTTTGGTTTTTCACTTTTCCGTTTCGATCATGCCTTTTACAAACTGCTTCTGCATAAAGATCACGACCAGCACTGGCGGGATCATGGCCAGCATGGTAGATGCCATTATGATTTGCCAGTCGGCTTGCCCTTCACCTACATCCAGCATTCTTTTAATCCCAATCAGGAGTGTGTAGTATTTTTCATCTCCGGTGATCATCAGTGGCCAAAGGTACTGATTCCAGCCATAAATGAAGAGAATTACAAACAAGGCCGCGATGGAGGTGCGCGACATGGGTACCAGGATATCGAAGAAAAATCGGATGGGCCCACCCCCGTCAATTCTAACGGCCTCGCACAACTCATCGGGAACCGTCATGAAAAACTGGCGAAACAAAAACGTGGCGGTGGCCGATGCGATTAGCGGAAAGATCAGACCGGAATAGGTGTCAAGTAATTTCAAATCCGCCATCACCTTATGGGTTGACAGAATTCGAACTTCCACCGGCAGCATCAAGGTGATGAAAATCATCCAGAAAAAAAACATGCGGAAGCGGAATCTGAAGTAGACGATGGCAAAGGCCGACAGCAGGGAAATGGATATCTTCCCAAAAGCAATCCCGAGTGCCATGATCAGGCTGTTCAGCATCATGGACCCCACGGTGGCGCCGACTTCTCCACTTCCGACGGTAAGCGCCTGGTGGTAATTCTCGACCAGGTGGCGGCCCGGTAAAAATGGAAAGGATGAGGTGATGGCATCCAGGCTGTGGGTGGAGGCCACAAACGTCGTATAGATTGGAAACGCGATGACTAAGCAGCCCAAAATCAGAATCGCATAGGTTAAAAAAGTGAGCCAGGGTCGGTGTTCGACCATTTTTTACTCCTTTAATAGTGGACTTTTCTTTCGATGTAGCGGAACTGGATCACCGTCAGTGAAATAACAATGAACATCAGGATCACTGACTGGGCCGCTGAACCGCCAAGATCTAAGCTTTCAAAACTATCGTGATAAATCTTGAAGACCATGATATTGGTGGCCTCGTTGGGTCCGCCCTCGGTAATGGCGTGGATGACCCCGAAGGTTTCGAAAAAGGCATACACCAAATTCATGACAAGTAAAAAGAAGACCGTTGGTGATAACAGCGGAAATGCAATGGTCCAAAATCGTTTTGCCGGAGAGGCGCCGTCAATGGCGGCGGCTTCGATAAATGACTTGGGAATGGCCTGGAGTCCGGCTAGAAAAAATAGAAAGTTATAGGAGATCTCTCGCCAGGCAGCAGCGATGATCACCAGCGTCATTGCCTGGGGGCCGTTTAAGGTAAAATTCCAGTCGATTCCGATGGACTTTAAAAAGAAAGAAATCATCCCGACGGTGGGATTGAAGAGAAAGTACCATAAGACTGCTGCCGCCACCGGAGCAACCGCATAGGGCCAGATGATAAATGTTTTGAGGGTGGTGGCCCCGCGAATAACGCGATCGGCCATCACCGCCAGAAGCAGCGCTATGGACATGGCCAGGGCTGCCACCGAAAAACTGAAGACTGCTGTCACCTTGATCGAGTTGAGGTAGATCGAATCGGTGAAGATATATTTGAAGTTTTCCAGGCCGACAAAGACGCTTTTGAGTCCAAAAGCGTCTTCCTGTAAAACCGATTGATAAAGGGCCATAAATGCGGGCCAGATGAAAAACACCAGGGTGATGATGATCTGGGGGGCAACCAGGAAATATGGCAGGACTTTATTTTTGAAGATAACTCGTTTTTCCATTACCATACTCGCCGGGGTAAAGGTTTAACAGGACCCATTCTTGTTCAGGAATGGGTCCTGCGTGACACTGGCTGTATTACTAGTTGGCCTTTTCGAATTTTCGCAGTAATTTATTCCCATTTGCAACGGCATCGTCCAGCCCCTGCTGGGCGGTTTTGTCCTCGGAAAAAATGGCCTCCAGGGTGTCATACATAATAGCGCGCATCTGCACAAAATTGCCGAAACGCAAACCCCTGGAATTCGCGGTAGGTCTGTGGAGAGTCATTTGTTTCAGTGCGGTTTCCATTCCGGGTTTCTCGTTATAAACTCCCTGGCCTTTGGTCAGGTAATAGGCATCGGTCGTAATGGGTAAATAACCGGTAAACTGATGCCAATCCGCCTGAACCGCCGGCGTGGACAGATAGTTGAAGAAGGTGGCCACGCCTTCATAGTCAGCCTGGGGATGACCGGCCATCACCCACAGGCTGGCGCCGCCGATGATAGTGTTCTGCGGAGCACCGGGTGCATCCGGCCAGTAGGGTAGCATGCTGGTGCGGAAGGGAAACTTGCAGGTCTTTTTGAATCCGGCGTATCCTGCCGATGACTCCGTATACATGGCCACCTCACCGGAAGAAAATAAGGCGTTGCCCTTATTTCGTCGACCGCCGTAAACAAAGATTTTCTCTTTTTGCCAATCGGCCAACTGCTGGATATGTTTGACGTGAAACGGGCTGTTGATGACGAACTGGGTATCCAATCCATCAAATCCGTTGGATTTGGTCCCGATGGGCACATTATGCCAGGCGCTGAAGTTTTCGAGGTGAATCCATGATATCCAGGCCGTTGAAAATCCGGCCGAATACCCAGCCGCTACCAGTTTGCGGGCATAATCCGCCACCTCCGGCCATGTTTTAGGCGGCTTATCCGGATCCAGGCCTGCTTTTTCAAACGCTTCCACGTTGTAATACAGGACCGGCGTAGAGCTGTTAAAGGGCATGGACAACATTTTGCCGTCCGATGTCGTATAGTACCCGGTTACGGTGGAAAGATAGGCATCGGAACTCCAGGGCTGTCCGGATTGGGCCATTATCTGATAAACCGGTTGAATGGCCCCTTTGGCTGCCATCATGCTGGCTGTTCCGACCTCAAAAACCTGCAAAATGTGGGGCGGACTTTTTGAACGAAAGGCGGCAATCCCGGCGTTCATGGTGTCAGTGTAGTTTCCCTTATAGGTGGCGACGACCTTGTACTTACTTTGCATGGAATTAAAATTGGAGACGATAGATTGGACCTTTTCCCCCAGTCGGCCCCCATGGGCAAACCACCAGTTGATCGTAATCGGTTCGCCAACGGCAACGGCGGGCATTTCCTTTTTTTCTTTCAGTTCTTGGATTTGTTTCTGCAGTTCCATGTTTTGCTCTTTTAATGCGGTCACTTGTGCCTGTTCCTCTGCTTTTTCAGCACAAGAAAAAAGCAAAAACCCAAAAAATAGAAGAATAGTAATTACCCCAAGTTTTCTCATAACCATGTCCTCCTTTCATACTTTAAAAGAAATTGATGTGATTCTCTCTGGAAACAGAAATGCATTTAGTTGAGGGGTCGGGGTATTTTTTTCACGTCAAGATGCCGGGTTATCGCCTGGCAAGTCTAGCAGCGGCAACACCCTTACATTTTACTGCCTTCTGCATGCAACTTCTTCTCTCCCAGAATCCAACGGCGTGTATTGCCTATCTTGGCGGCAGCAGCCAATTGCTAATAAAAAGCACCGGGGCGATCATCTTGTCGTGAAAAAAATACCCCGACCTCTCACTTAATTGGAAATTAAGAAAATAAGGTGAATCGAAAAAACATGGCAAAATTGAATTTTATCCGTTGGGTTTTGCTGGCACCATTGGGCCTCTTGCGGCATTCGAAATTCAATTTAATGAAACGTTTGCTCAGCGCGATTAGCGCGTATTAGCAAAGATTATCCGGTTGTTTAGGAGAAAGAGATGGTAATTCGTCCCTATGAAACTCATCAGGGATTTTTTATAATAATCAGATAATGCAGCCCATAGTCAAGAAAATCCTTGAAAAAATTATTTGCAGCATCAAAAATGTCCCCGAACTGCCCATCGCCGATTTTTAATCAGTTTCGCAATCATACATATTATTGAATCAATTTAGTATTTTGATTGTTGAATTTTTTGAGCAGGATAGGATAATGTGTTGATTTTGATTCTTTTGAATTTCCTTGATATGGATAGACCGATCAATTTTCATGCAAAATTCAGGTCATAAATTATTAGGACCCTAATTGAGCGAAAGTCGAGGTCGAAGATCCGCCTCTGGAGGAGTGCCCCAGATTCAAGGCGTCCAAGGGCGAAGTCGTCCGCCAAAGCACTCTGGCGGACTGCGAGCCTTTGGCAACCAGCCAGAGGCTGACAAGCGCAGAAGGTGGGGTATTCCGCCAAAGATCTCTGGCGGATAAACATCGGCTTGCCCGCCTCTGGCGTGGCTTTCCCGACCTGGTGGGTCGTCTTGTCCC
>CAMYNZ010000252.1:0-1029 GCA_947259865.1 uncultured Desulfobacterales bacterium
GTGAAAATACTGGGTATCTGATGAGGTTATTTTGGCGATTCTCAGATTGCCGGCAAAAATATACTTTGTGGCTACGCCATTAATGATTTCAAAATGCTCACCGATGTAATAGGTGCTGCCGTTGGATGAAGTCTTCCTGGCCCGCTGGTTGTCACCGTCATAAACAAACTCTATTTTCTGAGTGCATTCTGACCCGGATTGACTGTCGTCGCAATCGGTGCCGGTGGAATCCTCTGCCGGCAGTTCGATCTGAGACGGCATATTGTCGGCATTGTAGCTGATCTCTCGGTAAGGTACTTCTTCAGGGTCAGCCAGGTTCGGGGAGATGGTCATATTGCCGTTTTGGTCATAAAAAGGATCATGGACGGCACCGTTGGCTTTTATGGCTTTGGGCGCATGAAAGGGGCCGTCACCTTCATAATTATATGCGAGTTTGATCACCCGGGAGGGGTGAACCAGGGCCACAGCCGAAGATGTTTCGGATATCAGGCGATGGAGTTTGTCATAGCCGTAATAGCGGGTAACATTTCTTAAATGGTCGGTGATCTCCTTGATATCTCCAGCGCGGGTATACTTGTAGCTTTTATGGGTGATATCATTTGCCGGTTCAACGCTGGGGTCCTGGGCGTGGATACCAAGCAATCGGGTCGATTTGGCATCATAGCTAAAGGTGGTGGCAGTGCCGTTGCCCTGGTAAAGGTACCCAATTTTTCCGGTTGGCTCATAATCTTCAAATACGGCAAACTCTGTTTCCTCCGGTCCAGTTACCCTGTGAATGAGACGGGTTCCCGGATAAAGTATATAATTTACTCTGTATTCATCCGGATAGGTCATTGCGACCAGATTGCCGCCCAGGTCATATGTATTCATAGTGGTGAAGACAGTTTCATCATCCACAATCTTTTTAGACACGCTGATCTGGCGCCCCAATTCATCATATTCATCATTGGTGACGGTAACCTGGCTGTTGCTTACCAAATGCAGTCGCCCGATACCATTGGGGATGACCGGATTATCGTATTTGTAATT
>CAMYNZ010000252.1:1064-6845 GCA_947259865.1 uncultured Desulfobacterales bacterium
ATGTCGGGGTCATGCATGCTGCGTTTTCTGCCCAGGGTGTCGTAGTCAAATACGGTTTCAATACCGGCGTGATTGGTGATGGTCTTTAAATCTCCGACAGCGTTATAGGTGTATCCGGTATAAATCTCGCCTTTATCGGAATACTCAACCACCTGGATGATGCGGTCCAGATAGTCTTTGACGATATTTTTCCTGGCCAGATCCGGATCGGTTGTGGTGGTTTCTAACCCGATGTAGGTAAATATTGTGGAAACGGTGCCATATTCTCCATCGGGACGCTCGATTTTTTTAGGCCGGCCAAAATAATCAAATGTGGTCTTTTTCCAGGGGTAACCGCCGGTTTTGGTAAAATAGGGGCCCTCGTTGCGATAGTTGCGGCCCATGTGGTCATAAAAAGAGTGGGTGTAAATGGGTTTGCCGTTTTCGCCGTATGTGAGGGTTTGAATTTTACGTTGCAGCCCGTCAAAATATTCATAAGATGTTATCGGTGTAATGCTTCCGGTTTTAATGCTGGTTTTTACATAGGCGGGGAAACGGCTGTCACGGTATGTATGAACGGTCTGCCCGTGGTCCGGAAAATCAGCCTGAGTCAGCCGTCCGAGACTGTCGTAGGCATAATACGTCAGGTTATTGTTTTCATCTCTGGCAGTAGAAACTTGCCCCACGCGGTAGTCAAATGCCAGGTTCTCTGCTACGTGGCTGACCCCATTGGTTTCCGGTCGCGTGATCCTGGATGGATAGGTATGGGCGATGCTTTCATACTCGATAATGCTCGTATGGCCCCTGGCGTCTGTCTCGGTAACCGGGTTGCCGTACCTGTCATAGGTCCACTGCATAATCGGGCTTTCACCCCGGTCATTCCACTGCTCCTCAGACAGCATGTTTCCGGTTCCGGATTCATACCCGTAATTGATCTTTCTGACGGTACCACTTTGACCGCCACTGACTAAAAGCTGAGTTCGGCGCCAGTTCCAGGTGCCGTAGTTACCGTATTGCTGGGAAATGGATAAATCCTCGGCCCCCAGCCCGGAGAAGACAGTGGACAAAAGGTTTCCGTTGGAATTATTGTAAGTGTAGCTTTGATCAACTCTGATGGTCGCACCGTCATAAATTTCTTTGTGCTTGTGCACGAGTTTAACAAACGCACCCTGGCTAAAATTTACCTTATCCCAGGTAGAATCGATCAGGCTCAGGGTAGCAGATGGGGATTTAAACTTTATTTGATCGTCTTTACCTTTAAAGTAATCATCCTGATGAAACCAGCGATGGACGGTGGTTTGGTCAGGGTTGGTCTGGATATTGTAATGAAAACCTCTGAATTCTCGGTCGACGGCATCGAATCGTCCACCGGAATAATCATAACTAAAGGTCGATTGATTGCCATTGCCGTCGTCTACGCTGAGCGTGGCGACGGTATTTACCACAAAGGAAAGGGTTGAGTCCGGATAGTCGTTGGAAAGCCGGTAAGTAATAAGGCTGGTTGCGCCACGGCCGTTGGTAATCGAGGTCATGAGGTCTGTCGGCCCGCCGTTGCAAAGCCTTGCATAAAATCGGCCGGTCGTGCTGTGGGTAACCAGATCGCTGACCCGCTTTCCCCGTATATCTGCAAAATGAACATAGCCCGGATCAGCAGCGCCTTGCAGGACGATTAATTCAACAGGACTGGCGAACGTACCGTCACCATTGGAAAGATAGGTGTAAACACGCCCGTAGGCTGTGCGCAAAATAAGGTCCCCGAATCCATCTGAGTTCACTTCGGCAAAATGTACGTAGCCGGCATCCGTGCTTCCCTGGGTGATTCGGGTTTCAACGGGAGCTAAAAAGCTGCCGTCGCCGGCAGAAAAATGAACATAGAAAAAACCATAGGCGGAATGCGTAATCAGATCGGTGAGCCCATCTCCGTTTACGTCCGCAAAATTAATATAGCCTTTATTACTGCTGCCCCGGGTTGTGCTGGTCTGGACCGGCTCTGCAAAACGGCCATCTCCGGTTGATAAGTAGACATAAAAATAACCGTAGGCCGAGTATTTTATCAGATCTGTGCGACCATCGCCGTTAATATCGACAAAATGGACATAGCCGTTATCGCTGCTGCCCTGGGTCGTGCGGGTTTCAATTGGTTCTGCAAAGCGGCCGTCTCCGGTGGATAGATAAACATAAAAATAACCGTACGCAGAGCGTTTTATCAGATCGCTAAAACCATCACCGTTAAAATCCGCAAAAGCCAGATACCCTACATCACTGCTGCCTTGGATTGTGTGGGTTTCGATGGGACCGGCGAAATAACCATTGCCGTTCGACAGATACGCATAGAAATAACCATAGGCAGAGTGTTTTATCAGATCCATACGACCATCGTTGTTCAAATCGGCAAAATTTACATGCCCGATATTGCTGCTGCCCTGGGTCGTTATGGTCTCAATCGGATTTGCAAAATTACCATCACCGCTTGATAAATATACCCAAAAACTTCCGTAGCTGCTGCGTTTGATCAGATCGGCGCGACCATCACCGCTGACATCCACAAAATTTACAAAACCGGGATATGAAGATCCTTGAGTCGCAATCGTTTCAATTGGCGTGTCGCTAAAATCGCCACCGCCCCCCTCGTTCCAGCCAATGGTTATGGGCGGAAGCAGCGGCTGATGGACCTTTTTCAATCTTGAAAAACCGGTGGATTCTCCATACTCATAGTCTAAGGTATAGGACCGTGCCAGTGCGCCATTGGCATAAACTTTAATTGTCTTTAACCTTTTTGCCGTAACAACCAGGGAATTTGATACATAGTCCGGTGAATTATCCGTTCGATTCTCGTACTCGAAAGTAACGTAATTGACAGAGTAACTGACACTGCTGGGATAAATCTGACCTTGATCTTTGATGTAAGTTAAGGTCATGGTATTGCCGTTTGAATCCACAACCTTGTCCAGACACCATTTAAAAGCCCCTTTGGCGTTTTGCTGTCTTGAGGTTGAAGTTTGACCGTAGTAATAGTGTGTACCGTCTTTTGAATAGGCGGTCCAGCCATTGGCGGCGCTAAAGTGGTATTTGGTAAAATCTTCTTCGATTTTAGCACCGTAATAACCGCTACCCCATTCCTGCCTGGCGACCAGCTCCTTGGAACCATTTTTAAGAGCAATAAACTCATCGGCGTTATAATTAACACCGCGTTTGGTGGTCCGTTGAATGGCGCCTAGCTCCAAGCTCCAGCCGACACCCACAAAGCCGTTTTTGGAATTGCTGCTATAATTCAGCGCCAGGTCATTGAGTTGAATTCGACCTCTTCCCGGTGGAACCCGAATGGGGATATTATTGGAGGCTGCGCCTGAATTCTGACTGTTTTTTGGAATCAGTTCTTTTCCCAGGAAACCGGGTTGATAATTTTCCGGAAACAGTACCGGATCATATTCATTTTCAGCAGCTTCAGATTTTGCCGGGATGCAGAATAACCATATTGCCGTCAGGAATATAAATAATTTGGGCGCTGATCTGAAACGATTCATATTAACCTCTCATCTGTGGGCCGACCAAGAAAATTAAAAGACCGTTTTAATCACCGGGTTTAGTGTAAGCGGGTTCAAATCTGGACAACTCAATTCGGCCAAACCCGTATTGTGCTGCCCGTTATTAAATTCAACGATATAATGCCGTTAATTGCAGCGACCGCAATTCTTGCATAGACGTGTCGTCGTTACCCCCCACCAGTGTCGATAAAGATTGCAACTTAGATCGTGCGGATCACAACTCGGTTCTCTCATTACCGCCCCTTTTTGGTAACGATATCCGTTCTTTTCATAAGTTTCGGGTGCCCTTTCATTGAGTTCGAAAACCAGTTCATTATCATTAAAATGAAGCTTCCAATAACAATCAAGCGTCCAAGTCAAACACCCAATTGGTACTTTCTTCATCCCTTCCCAGCCATATTCATACTCGATGCACTCTACTCTGCAGGATTCATAAAAGTAAGTGCCGCCGTTACCGGGCTCGTAGTAGCAAACCTCGGGACATTCCTGGCTGTTGCAGCTTGTAGATGGTTTGGATCCGGCGCATAAATTGTCGGCCACCTGGACACCATCGCTTCTTCGGCAATAGACCGGACGGGTCCCTCCGCCGCAAGGCACATTGCAGGCCCCCGCGTACCAGGAATAGGTTACACAGATTCCGTCGATGCAGCCATCAGAGCAAAATTCAGGCTTATAATCGGTAAAATTATATTCATAACACGCACCGCCGGTACATCCGCGATCGATACAGGTGCGATCCCGGCGTCGAATGTTTTTATCCTGACAATACCAGTTGCCATATGATCCGCAGGTATCTTCGCCGCAGTCAATCCCTTCGCAGCTGTCATCCCGATAGTCGCTACTATCGTATTCGGACTCCAGGGTAATTTGTTTGCTAATAATCCTGCCGAATTCGTCATATTCGTAAAAATTACCGGCCGGAACCGGGGCTTCGCCCGGATCCTTCGGATCGGTTCCGATGAGATACTCCTGATAGTTGCTATAGCCGTCCGCGTCTGAATCATCGTCAGTGCTTTGATCTAGATTACCGAATTTTTCATATTCCCAGGCATCCGCTAACCCATCGCTGTCATCATCGCTGTCTTCAGGAAGGGATATGACCATATCCATCGCTGCATTTTCAGGGACAGAAGTAGCAAAAGGCGGGGTTTGTTCGGCGATCTGATTTTTGGGGATTAAATCGCTTTTAACGGTGCTGATCCAGCCGACAGCCAGATTAATGCTGATGATGACAGCTTTTGCCTCTGTCAGATTCATGCCGACCACATCCGGCACATCCACCATCCGATAATCAGCCGTGATGGTTACCGAATCCGGGGGGCTGTCCGCCTCACCGTCGCTAACGATTAGCTGAATTTCATAACTGCCGGACTTATCCACTATAAAAGAAGGTTTAACATCAGACGGATCTGAAAGAGTCGCCTGGCTGCTTTGCGGCAATGAAGTAAATGCCCACTGATATGTCAGCGCAACATTTTCAACATCATTGGAGGCGTTGCCGTTTAAAGTAACCACATCACTTACAAAAACCGCCCGATTTAAACCGGCGTTTGCCGATGGTGCATCATTAACGGCGGAAACCATAATGGTAATGGTCGCCGTATCGGAGCTGTCCTGGCTGTCATTTGCCGTAAAGGTAAAATGGTCCGAACCGTGAAAATTTTCCTTGGGAGCATAGGTCATTGAAGGTGGCGTACCGCTCAGGGTTCCGTTGATCGGTTGTGAGTCCACCTGGAAGGCGAGCGTATCAGCGTCTGCATCGGTGCCCGTTAGCCTAATTGATACCGGCGTATCTTCCTTCGTTGTCACGGTTTGGGAGATGGCTGTGGGGGCTGTATTAATGATGGTAACTGTAACAGATGCTGTTGATGTACCGCCTTCACTGGTTGCCGTAAGGGTGTAGGTGGTCATCTCGGTTGGATAGAGCGATAAAGATCCGGAAGCATCCACGGGCCCAATTCCCGGTTCAATAACACATGAACTTGAATTGGTTGTACGCCATATGAGCGTGCTGGACGAACCTGTTGGAATGGATTGCGGATCGGTATAAAATTCGGTTATTTCAGGCGGGGAGATCTTGATGAGGATTTTTTTTATTAGATCTGAAATGATCGATCCGCCGGGTGGGCCTCTTAGAAAACCCGCCAGCAGGATGTTTGAATTCAGTTGAGTATCATTTTCGAAAACAACTTCAGTGCCTGTTAAAAAGTTATAAAGGGAGATAAACTTTCCGTTGAGAATGGAAAATCCGCCCTTA
>CAMYNZ010000253.1 GCA_947259865.1 uncultured Desulfobacterales bacterium
CAGGATTTGGCCACTGGCGGGCTCCAATGCAACCACCGCACCGGAAATACCCCTGAGCAGTTCCTCGGCTTTTTTCTGGACTTCCGAATCAATGGTCAGATAGATGTTATGACCGGGATTTGTATTCACCGTCTTTAAGATCTTGACAACCTGTCCGGTAGCATTTACCTCAACCTGACGCCCACCCCGTTTTCCCCGTAAAAAATTATCGAATGCTTTTTCGGCCCCATACTTTCCGATTAAATCACCTCTGCGGGTATTTGGGTATTTGTCGCTTTTAAGCTCGTTGGGATTTATTTCACCCAGATACCCCAGAAGATGGGCGGCAACCTGCTGATTAATATAGTGCCTTCTAAGTTTGGCATTAACGATAACTCCCGGCAGATCGTATTTATTGACCGCAACAAAAGCAAGGGTGTTGCGACCGATATCTGGTTTCAACATTATCGGTTGATAGGTCAAAATTCCTTTTTGACCCGCCACTTTTGCATGCAGCTCCTCTTGGGGGACAGTCAAAAATTTCGATAGCTTGGCAAGGGTAGGATCAAGTGGTTTGGCATCCCTTGGTACGATGCTCACGTCAAAGGAGGGTCGATTGTCCACCAGTAACTTCCCGGCGCGATCAAAAATCATTCCGCGCGGCGCATCGATGGCCCGCAGCCGAATGCTGTTGTTTTCTGAAAGCCTGCTGTATTCTTCGCCCTTTATGACCTGCAGGAAAAATAGACGCATCAGCAGCACTGCAAAAACGGCCAGGGTACATATAATAACCCCAATAATGCGCTGTTTATACCATTCGCTATCCGCCGTTTTTAAATATCTGCTCACAACTTTTCCTAAAACATCAAATTGTCGGGCCACCCATTTGCTTGAAACGCGTCATTGTGAAATTTTATGGGTCAGGTTGTCCGACGCACAAATATGCCACTCAGCCAGCGATTCCACCCCTTATGGGTTTGTTCGAAAAGCATAAGGATCAATGGCCCTGTGAATAAGGCCCAAAGAAATTGTACTGCAACGATTCTTGCGGCTACAGCCGGAAACCGCATACCGGGATCAACCAGCACAATATTGCTCATAAATATGATATTTTCAATCAATACACCAAAAGAGACAATGAAAGGCAAACGGAGGCGGTATCCTACCTGTAAAACTTTGGTAATCCATCTCAAACTCACATATAGCCATATATAGGCTGTAACATGCAGCATGAAGGGTGAACAGGACAGCTGGTCCATTATCAATCCAATGATAATAATAATGGGCAGGCTTTCACGGATCGACCGGGTTGCGCAAAGATAAGCAATCAACGGGACCATCAGATCATAAAAGCTGTTAAATAGCGGGAGTACCGGTATTATGCATGTCTGAAATACTATCAGTCCGATTGATATGCAGAAGAAAAAACCGTATGTCATTGCTGATTCACAAACTCAAGTTTTGGAGGGGTCAACAACACTAATACTTCTTCAAGTTTTTCAAAATCAATATAGGGTGCAACGGTTACCTCATGAAAAATCGCCGATTCACGCTTCAAAAGACTTTTTACTTCCCCGATCCGCTGGCCTTTGGGGAAAACGCCATCGAGTCCGGAGGCAACGATTTTGTCACCCACTTTAACATCATCTTTGCTCGATACATAATTGAAAAGGCACATTCCAGTGGAGGATCCCTGGATAATCCCCCGCGCTCTGGTCCTTTGAACCAGCGCATCCACTGCACTGTTGCGGTCTATGATCAACATGACTTTGGAATGATGGGATGAAACATCGGTAATCTGCCCGGCGATACCATCCGGGATCATAACCGGCAATCCCTTGGTTAGACCGTCCGCTCGACCTTTATCAATGATGATGGCCTTAAACCAGGGGGACGGATCTTTACCGATGACCTCGGCTGCCAGTACTTTCTCGGCAATCGCGTTTTGAAAATTTAATAAATTGCGCAAACGAATATTCGACAGCTCGATTTCATGCCACTGGTTATTTTTGGCAACCGCATGGCGCAATGATTTTTTCAGTTTGGTGTTATCGCGGGCCACGGATACCAGTAGAAAATAATTATACCAGACGTCGCGCGCGGACCGTATCAAATCAGTAACAACTCCCTGGAGAGGACCGACGATATAAAGGGCGATTCGCCCGGGTTTATATGAAGGGTAACGGCTGCTGGACAAAGACAGGATTATCACGTTGGCGGTAACCAGAATGATCAGGCCAACAATCAGTACCATCTTTTTTGAGAACATGACGCTAGGTGATCATGACTTGTTTGAGGATTTCAATGCTATCGAGGGTTTTACCTGAGCCAAGCGCCACTGTTGACAGCGGATCTTCGGTTACCGTTATCGGAAGGCTGGTTTCTTCCCTGAGCAACTTGTCGAGGTTTTTCAGTAACGCCCCGCCACCGGTTAATATGATTCCTCGGTCAACGATATCGGCTGACAATTCCGGAGGAGTCTGTTCCAATGCTATTTTGACGGTCTCTATAATAGCATCTATTTGCTCGGAAATTGCGACCCTTATTTCCTCGGAATCTATCGATAGGATTTTAGGAATCCCCGATGCAAGGTCCCGGCCTTTAACTTCTATTGTTTCGAGTTCCTGCGGATCGGGGAATGCATTGCCGATCGTTGTTTTGATTATTTCTGCGGTTCTTTCTCCAATTAACAGGTTATATTTCCTTTTAATATATTGAATGATTGCGGCATCCATCTTATCTCCAGCCACCCGCACTGAGCGGCTGTAAACGATGCCGGCCAACGAAATAACCGCAACTTCCGTTGTACCACCCCCGATATCCACCACCATATTGCAGGTAGGTTCTGTAATCGGAAGGTTGGCGCCGATCGCTGCGGCCATGGGTTCTTCAATTAGAAAAACCTCTCGTGCGCCGGCGGATTCCGCCGACTCTTTAACCGCCCGCTTCTCAACCTGGGTGATGCCGGAAGGGACCGCAATGATGATTCTGGGCCTAACGAAGGTTCTGCGATTGTGGACTTTGTGAATAAAGTGTCTTAACATTGCCTCGGTGACCTCAAAATCGGCAATCACGCCGTCACGCATCGGTCGTATGGCCACTATGGTGCCCGGAGTACGACCCAGCATATTCTTGGCTTCTGCGCCCACGGCCAGAACACGGTTTTTCGAGCGACCATCAACGCTCACCGCCACCACCGAAGGCTCTGTTAAAACAATACCTTTGCCTTTGACATACACAAGGGTGTTGGCAGTACCGAGATCTATGGCCAGATCATTTGAAAAATAACCGAGGATTCCATCTAAAAATAAGTTCATTTCGTTCTATTTCCCCGCAACAAGATTGGCGCCATGCTAAATGGCTGGATTAATAACAACAATATCGAAATGCATCTGTTTCCAAACCGTATTTGTATATCAGGGAAATACAATGATATCAACATTTACTTTGAATTGAAATAGGTTTTTGTAATCGCCCGCTAAAATCTGAAGGCGCTTAATCCGCATCCATGATAGCTTTCATAATCGCATCGTGCAAACACGGTCGGAACGGCTTTATCTTATCGTTATCACGGCTTGGATGGACACGGTTGGTCAACAAAATGACGATCACCGATTTTTCCAGATCCATCCAGAACGATGTCCCGGTGAATCCGAGATGCCCGACACTGGTTTGAGCAAAATATTGGCCGCAACTGGCATGACGCAGGTCAGGGGAATCAAAACCGAGTGCTCTTCCCGCAAAATCCTGCCGCTTAAAAAACAATCGAAGTAGATCTTTTCGGAAAAGAGGATTTACCGGATTTCCATGGAAAACCGAAAGTAAAATGGACAATATCCTGTGAACTTCTTCGGCAGTGCCGAAGAGGCCGGCATGTCCCGCTATCCCCCCCATGACATAGGCGTTTTCATCATGTACCTGGCCATTTAAAAGTATTTTTCGCCAGGGACATTGTTCCGTGGCGGCAAAATTACCATTGGGAACACCACCGGCAAGATCAATAAAGAAAAGTTCCTTTAGGCCTAAAGGGTAATAGATTTGCTCCTGTACAAACTGGTCGAACCGCTGACTACAAACACTTTCCACAACCCACTTCAAAACCATAAACCCCAAATCGCTGTAGCGCACCTGTTGGCCGATCGGCGACGACAGCGGTTCATTGAGAAGAAATTCCTTTAACGCTGATTTTCTATTCTGCAGTGCCAGTGCTCCCAATTTGAGATAATAGGGTTTGTAGTCGGGTAAACCGGATACATGGGCCAGCAAATGTTTAATCTTAATTTTATCTTTTTCCGTGCTTTTAAAGGAAGGCAGGATCGATCCCAGATTTTGTTCCAGACCAAGTTTATTTTCCTGGATCAGCAAGATGACCGCCAGGGTAGTCGCCAGGGGTTTTGTAAGAGAGGCCAGGTCAAAAAGGGTATCTTTGGTCATTGGCCTTTTTGTAAAAATATCGGCATAGCCATAGGCTTTGCAAAAAATGATGCGAGCGTCTCTGGATACCAACAGCACACCACCGGGAAATGTATTGTCCGATAATGCCTGCTGCATGAGTGAATCAGCGGTTTCCATGATGCTTTGTTTTAGGAATTTTGTGGTTGATATTTTAAATACCTTCTAATCGGCCTTCCGCGTTGCCGATGTTTGAAAAGCCAACGTATGCCGATCAGCATCAAGGGTGGCTTCCAATCCGATGGGTATTGTTAAATTGGTCGGGCTGTGGCCAAACTCCAATCCGGCCAGTATGGGTAACGGTTGATCAGCGAAAATATCCTTTATGATCGTGTGGATTTCTTTTTCCTGGCCGCAATCTTTAAAAGAACCGAGGACCACACCCGCTAATTCCGCAAAACAGCCTGCAAGTTTCATCTGGGACATGATCCTATCCAGCCTGTAGGGGGCTTCACCTCTGTCCTCAAGCAGCAGAATATGTCCCTTAAAGGGCGGTTCATAAGGCGTGCCCACAAGGTGACACAGGGTTGTAAGGTTACCGGCCAGAATCGGTCCGGAAACGGACCCGGACTGAAGTGTAACTCCCTTTGAGATTTTCATTTCTATGGGTGCATCAGAGGATAAAGCAGAGGTCAGGGCGTCTTTGGTTTTTTGATCCGAGTTCCCGAGTGTGGTTACCATCGGGCCGTGGTAGGTTACCAGGTTACATCTCAGATACACTGCAACGAGAAGCGAGGTGATATCACTGAAGCCGACAATGATTTTGGGGTTTTTACCAATGCCCTCAAAATCCAATAACGGTAGGATTCGAATTGAACCGAATCCGCCTTTCGCACAAAAAATTGCCTGAATGCTGCTGTCAGCAAAAAACCTGTTTACCAGTTGTGCCCGCTGTAAATCCGATCCGGCAAGATAACGGTTTGCTGCGAACAGTTCCGGTGGCACAGATGTCTGATAGCCCATGGCCTGCAGTTCTGCAATTCCCAGATGGAATAGTTCTCTATCGAAAGGACTGGCCGGTGCTATGATGCCAATCGTATCACCGGGTGAAAGGCGCTGGGGAATAATCAACTTTTTTTCACGAGGATTTATAGTCATTTACCAATTCCGAAATAAATTTGATACCGATAATAGCAGGTATTGACATTACCATACGGGAGTGTTATTCGAACATTTCGTCGGGGCGTGGCGCAGTCTGGAAGCGCACTTGAATGGGGTTCAAGGGGTCGGAGGTTCAAATCCTCTCGCCCCGACCAATTTAGATCTCTATATTAAGTAATACCTACCTTTGATCACTTTATATGTATTGATAGGGAAAGCTGGACAGCGATA
>CAMYNZ010000254.1 GCA_947259865.1 uncultured Desulfobacterales bacterium
CTCCAGTTTTTATCTCTAACTACCAACTATTATTCTGTAAAAGGGTTACCAGGGTTTTACCAACCTGGAGTTGATTTCTGTTTTAAATAGCTACAACTCCTCCGGACATTATCCATAATTTATAATTTGTCCCAAAAATTGGGCTTGCTTTTTAAATTTCGTAAGGGCATGTTATCCAGGGGTTCGATAATCGGCATACGATGTTATCTTCAGTCAAAATGTCTGACATTTAAAGATATATTCATTGATCTAAAAAACTGAAACAAACACATACGGGGGCAATTCATGGGGGGGTTATTCGGCTGTGTATCAAAAGATAACTGTATAAACGACTTATTTTACGGAACCGATTATCATTCGCATCTTGGGACCAAGCGAGGGGGTCTGGCCGTTAAAAACGATAAGGATTTCTTGCGAGCCATTCACAATATCGAGAATGATTATTTCAGGTCCAAATTTGAATCGGATCTTCCCAATTTGCATGGTAAAAAAGGTATCGGAATTATAAGCGATCATGACTCCCAACCGCTGATTATCGGCTCCCACCTTGGAACCTTTGCCCTTGTGACAGTAAGTAGAATTATTAATATAGACGAACTTGCCAACCGGGCACTAAAGTCCAGACTGCATTTTTCCGAGATGAGCGGCGGAGAAACAAGCCCGACCGAGCTGGTAGCCATGTTAATCTGTGAAAAAGGATCTTTTGAAGAAGGCATCCAGAATGCGCAGGCGGCGGTCAAAGGCTCGTGCTCGATGCTTTTGCTCACCAAAGAAGGTATTTATGCGGCAAGGGACCGCCTGGGACGCACCCCCATTGTTATCGGTAAAAAAAATGGGACGATTGCAGCCGCTTCAGAATCATGTGCTTTCCCCAACCTTGGCTATGAGATTGAGAAATACCTCGGTCCGGGTGAAATTATATTTATAACGGCTGAGGGATTCGAACAACGAAAAGAACCGTCAGATCAAATGCAGATTTGTGCCTTTCTTTGGGTGTATTACGGTTATCCAGCCTCGTGCTACGAAGGCATCAATGTAGAAGCAGCCAGAAACCGCTGCGGCAGGGGTCTTGCAAAAAATGATCAAACAGAGATTGATTTTGTGGCCGGTATCCCGGATTCCGGAATCGGGCATGCAATCGGCTATGCTTTTGAAAGAAACATCCCCTATGTGAGACCCTTTGTCAAATATACGCCCACCTGGCCGCGGAGTTTTATGCCTCAGGACCAGAGCCTTCGGGATCTGGTTGCGAAAATGAAACTCATACCGGTAAGGGACTTGATCGAAAACAAAAAAATCCTGTTTTGTGAGGATTCCATTGTGCGCGGTACTCAATTAAAGGATACCATTCAAATTTTATATGATTACGGCGCCCAGCAGGTCCATATGCGACCGGCCTGTCCTACCTTGATCTATCCCTGTGATTTTCTAAATTTCTCGACATCCCAATCCACGCTTGATCTTGCCGGCCGCAAAGCCATTGCGGAACTCGAAGGATCAGATGAAAATTTTTCACCCGAATACGCTCAGGCCGGCTCTGAAAAAAATAATGCCATGGTTGATAAAATTAGACAGCGACTAAAACTGACTTCCCTGCAGTATCAAAAGTTAGAAGATCTTGTTGAAGCAATCGGGTTGCCCAAAGAAAAATTGTGTACCCACTGCTGGGATGGCAGCAGTCATTTTTGATTTAACACCGCATCGCAGGGGTGTCCCAAATGGTCGCTGAGCGAGCAAAAGCTTTACAACCGTTAGACATACATTTTAAATTTATTCCTGGGCCATTATGCTAGATTGAATATGAGGTCATTAATATGGTATGATTTTTTGCTGGTGGTGCAGTTTTAAATCACTTTATTGATAGATCGGTATCTGCACGGCAAATGGGGCGGATACACAGCTATTAATAATTCGTAAAGGAGGGTAACACAACTGACCGCAGGCTTGAACCTATAACGGTCACAAAAATTAGATGATTTCCGGCCATGTCAAGGGAATGAACTGCAATCGGAGGGCAGGAGCATGCAATTTGAAAAAGAGTCTATGAAGATTCTGATTGTCGATGACAATGAAATCGACCTGGAATTGCTGGAAGCAATCTTAACGAACCTGGGATTCCAGAACATAATAACATCCGAAAGCGGTAAAGAGGCAATCCGATTGGCAGAAGAACATCGACCGGATTTATTTTTCATCGACATTAATATGCCGGGAATGACCGGCGGAGAATTCAGAGGGCTTTTAAAACAGAATCCCGTCACCACAGATATTCCCGTAATCTTTATATCCGGCATGATCTCAAAGGAAGAAGAGAAAGAACTCGGCGGAAGGTTTGCAAGCGGGGATTTCGTTATTGCCAAGCCATTTTCAAGAGAAAAAATTGCCCAGGTAATTTTGGCAATCCTGGGCAAAGCCTCCGAAGATCAAAAATAATAGGTAAACCCCTGCGTACACCTCTGAAGACCCAGCGATATCACCCCTCTACCATCAACTCCTGAAAGCGCGTATCCTGATCTTATCAGGGTGACCCGTCAGTCCACCAGCATACGCCACAATCCTTCCAACACGGTCTTCTCGTATTCGGCTTCGGGCGTGAATTCAAGTTCCAAATGCAGGTTGAATTCATCCACCCAATTAATATAATGAGCCAGACACTTTCTGCACCAACGTCCCCCTATTAACCCTATTACCAATGTCAATATACCACGAGCGTCCCCTACTTGACCTCAATTTAGGGCTTGTAAGCTCCATAACGGTAGTTTAATAATAGCCGGTGTATTTTCCTTTAATGTCAACTGGGATCAGTTCGGTATTCTATAAAAGTATAGTTTGAGTTTTACCAGCGTCCCTGGAGCGGGATCGTTCAGAATGCGTAAAGGAGATGAAATGAGCAGCGGCGGCTTGACAGGCGGCATTTACAAACCACTCAATCCGGAACAGGTGGAGTTGATCCACCGCGAGGCACTGCATCTGCTGGAAGAGGTTGGCATGGCTTATGAGAGCGGTCAAGACGATTTACTCGCACTAGTAAAGCATGCCGGTTGCAGGGTGGATCGGACGGCCAAGCGGATTTTTTTTCCGAGTCAGTTGATCGAGGAGATGGTGACGCAAGCCCCGGGTGAGTTTACCTTGTACAGCCGGGACGGAAAAAACGATCTTCAATTGGGCAAGGACCGAGTCTACGCTGGAACCGGGGGTACCACGGTGCGCATCCTGGATCTTGATACCGACGAGGTGCGCCAGAGCTTGGTTACAGACATCCACAATGTAGCCCGCATTGTGGAGGAAATGAAGCATATCCATTTTTTCCAGAATTGCTGTGTACCCAACGACGTACCCATTGAACATTATGATCTCAACATCGCTTTTGCCGCCTTGCTGGGTACCAATAAGCATATTATGTTCGGGTGCAATTTTGACCATGGCCTGCGGGATACTTTCCGTATGGCGTCCAGGATCGCCGGCGGGAAGGAGGCCCTTAAAGCCAAACCGATCTTTTCCATAAGCGCTTGTATGATCATCAGCCCGCTGAAATTCTGCACCCAGTCTTCCATTAACGTGCGTACCGCTGCAGAACTAAACGTGCCCACCACGGTGACCAGTGCGCCCATGAGCGGCTCCACCTCTCCCATGACAATGGCCGGCACCTTATTGCAAACCCACGCCGAGGTATTGGCAGGGATTACGGTACACCAGATTACCCGACCAGGCGCCCCCGTGCTTTATGGCGGGCTGCCGGCAATGGCGGATATGAGTAGCATGGGGTATCAAGGAGGAGGGGTTGAATGCGGTATGATGCAAGCAGCCATGCATCAGCTCAGCCAAAGGGTCGACGTGCCCAATTACGCCAGTTCAGGCCTTTCGGATTCCAAGATCACCGACGTACAGGCCGGCTGGGAAAAGGCATTCACCACCGGTTTGGCGGTGATGGGCGGGAACAACTACATCCACCATGCCGCGGGCATGTTGGAATCGATGCAATGTGTTGCCTACGAGCTGTATGTGATCGATGATGAGATCATTGGTCAAGCCTGCAAAATCCTGGAGGGCATTTCCACCGGCGAGGACCATTTGGCCTTCGAAGCTATTCGCGAGGTGGGCCCGGGTGGTAACTACCTGATGTCCTCCCATACCTTGCGGCACCTGCGCCGTGAGTATTTTCAGGGCAACGCGGTCAGCGATAAGGGTGGACGTGAGGATTGGATCCAGAAAGGCTGCCTGTCGGCGCGTGACCGGGCCCGGGCTATTGCCCGCGCCATCCTCGATAAGCCCCTGGAGCCCAGGATCCATCCTAAAATCGAGAAGAAAATTCGGAGTGACTTTAATATCTTCCTTTGATCTTCCGCATAAAAAGTAGTTGAGGCCTGTCGAAATCTAACGGAATGGGGGCTGATCAAAGCTTAAATACCGCGCCTTTCAATTAATGAAATACACCAGGAATTTTTTGTACCAACGTTTCACTTTATTGTGAAGTTTTTGGGTCGTTACGTTCAAGCTTATATAAATTGGATTGTACACTAAAATTTAGATGGCTGGCCCTCCTCCGCCACTGCGGCGATTGGTGTACCATAACCGCAAATTATTTTCATCGACCTGCTTTACACTCACACCGTCTCCCTGCTGATGGATAACATATCCATAAAGCTGATTATCAGGACCCCATATCTCCCGGACCCTGGTCATAGGGTGATTGGCCCATTTGGGGCGGATCTCGCCTTGATCTGTCGTATTTGCTTTCACCAAATCCGTCCACGTATCCTGATCATTAACTGTCTCCCAATTGCCGCCTAATAATATTTTCCTATTGTCATTCTTCGGATCAAAAACGATGGCGAATGACTTAAATCGGATATCATAGTCAGACCAGTTATTAATCAGATCCTTCTGAGTGTTCATTGAATCGCTTTCCGATTGTGATTTCACTTTGCCGTAGCTCCCTGAACATCCCATGATAAAGGCAAATGTTAGGATGGCCATTCCCGCTAATCTCTTGATGTTCATAATCATCTCACTCCATAATCTACGTCCCGGGTTTTCCTTTAACAGCCGAGGCTTATTGGTGATTAAATCATTTATCCTCTGCGCGTGCGGGCAGGTATTTTTAAACACGCCTTAGATTAAATGATACTAAGCATCACTCAAAAAGTTGCAAGGCAAGAAAAAATAAAATATAGGCAGCCTCCAAAAATCCGTTAATGAGTTCTGGACCCTTTCGATGGGCCAATAAGAGTCAAGAACAGACCTGACCCCTCTGCCTTTTTTTCACTCATTTGGATCGGTTTTGTTTGGCCCTTCAACCAAAATCGGTCCAGCTTTATCCGGCTGGGTTACCGTTATTCGAAAATTTCCGGTCGGTGTTCCTTTTAGATATGCTTCTTGTCTATGCATATTATATTCACCATCCGGTATTTCCACTCTCACATCGACATGAGCGATATAACTCTCACCATCAATCTGATAAACCATCAATTTTTCTGAAGATGTTTCCATTTTTTTCGTTTCATTATTCATGTAATGATACTTTTTATTACCCAATCTCCTCAATATTTCTCGCTCTGATAAACGACCGGCAGCTTCAACATCAGACAAACTGACGACCCAGACATCGTTTATCTTGGTAAACAGCTCCTTTTGCAGACCCATAAAGCCTTCTTCCGCATCTACGACCCAGATCGGGTGAGTGTATGACGCCAAGTCGACATTCTCAACTTCTACATTAATACCAAGGTCGTCCAAACTACTTTGCTGAACGTTGAACT
>CAMYNZ010000255.1 GCA_947259865.1 uncultured Desulfobacterales bacterium
CAGTGGCAAGTCCGTATCTGGTCAGCAACGATGGCAAATTTCGCGCCAAAAACGCAGCGACCCTACCGCCCAAGGATTCTCCGGACAAAAAGAAATGCAAGCAGCGCATCGGAAAGCTCATCAACGAGATTTCCGATTTACAGCGCATGCTATATGCGCATGACCGCTATGCCATCCTGCTGATTTTCCAGGCTATGGACGCGGCCGGAAAGGACAGCACCATCCGGAGCGTGATGAGCGGGATCAACCCGGCCGGGTGCCAGGTATTTTCATTCAAACAGCCTACCCCCGAAGAGCTGGACCATGATTTTTTATGGCGCAGTGCCCGGCGCCTGCCCGAACGCGGCCGAATCGGCATCTTCAATCGCAGTTATTACGAAGAAGTGCTGGTGGTCAGGGTTCACCCGGAATATCTCAAGGCCCAGAAGCTTCCTGATGATGTCGACCTGAAAAACATCTGGCAGCAGCGTTATGACTCAATCTGCGATCACGAAAAGCATCTGGCGCGCAACGGGACCGTCATATTAAAATTTTGGCTGAATGTGTCCAAAGCGGAGCAGCGCCGGCGATTTCTTGCTCGCATCGACGAGCCCAGAAAAAATTGGAAATTCTCCGCCGGCGACGTGGAGGAACGAAAATTTTGGCAGGATTACATGACCGCTTATGAAGCAGCCATCAATGCCACTTCGCGGCCGTGGGCGCCCTGGTATGCCATCCCCGCCGATGACAAGCCCTTCATGCGCCTGTGTGTTGCTGAAATTATCGTTCAATGTCTTAAAAAATTGAAAGTAGAGTATCCGACCGTCGGTGCCAAGGAAAAAGCCAGATTTGCGGAACTACGGGCGATGCTGACAGATTGAGTTTATCTTAAGGGGAATTTGGAATTAGAGGACGGGCAAGGACGAACCTTCGGCGCCAGGTGATAGGTGATAAGGGATAGGTAAAAGGTAATAGGTTATAGGTCATGGGTTAGAGACGAAAGGAAAGAAAGCTGGGATGCAGTGGCCCTGAAGGACCAGCTGGTAGTTGATAGCTCTTGGCTCATAGAAAAAAAGGATTAGGGCATAAGGAAATTAGGCTGGGATGCTTACGCGCCTTGCGCGAGCTCAAAGCTGATAGCTGAAAGCAGCAACTGGATAATGTCTGCCCGCCATCGCGAGCCGCTCAGGCGAGGCGGGCGGGGATGCTTAATTCTCGATGCTGGATGCAGGGGCGCGGAGATTTGGGGGCAGGCATACGTTTATGCGTTTCTTTAAATTTATGTGAATGACCCCTTGGTTTTTAAACCTGCTTCATCGCTGCCTTGACTCTTTCGGGGGTCATGGGGAGTTGATACACCGCAGCACCGACGGCATCATGTATGGCCGTTGCAATCACCCCGCCCATGCCGATGATGGCGGGCTCCCCGCCTCCCTGGGGCGCGAGGTCCGGGTTTTCTAAAATAACGGTTTCAATTTTAGGGAGCCACGAAAATGTCGGTAAGGTGTAAGTGTCGAAATTAAGATCAAAAATCTCTCCATCCTTGAAGTGAATTTCTTCGCTCAATGCATATCCCATCCCCATGGTGATGCAGCCTTCCATCTGCGTGGTTGCACCCTCGGGATTAACCACAACCCCCATATCCTGGGCGCAAACCACCCGCTTTACGTCCACATTGCCGCTGCCTTTGTCCACTTCCACTTCCGCCATAAATGCCACATATGTGCCGGCATCGATTCCGCAGGCAATGCCATACCCCCGACCGCTGGGCGTCTTTATGGACTGCCATCCGAACCTCTTTGCCACGGCCTTCAAGACGTTGATCATGCGTTTGTCGTTCAGGTGCTTGAGACGAAATTGAAGCGGATCCTCACCCGCTTTGGCAGCCATCAGGTTCAGATGCAAATCGCGAGCATAGGTATTGGTGTTGTTGGCCGGTGCCCGCCATGGGCCGACAGCGAAAGGATGATATCTTGCGGCTGGACCGCGCCAGCGCCCGTGGACCCTCTCTCTGTGATGCGGAATCTCGTAGAACTGTTTACTTCCCCGCATGCCTGCGTAGTATACGTTATAATCCCAAAAAGTAATCCTGCCTGAGCTATTGAGCCCGGATTTAATTTTAACAATGGCTGCCGGTCGAAAGGTGTCGTAATAAAACTCTTCCGCTCGACTCCAGGCCACCTGCACCGGTTTTCCAAGGCGTTTCGCCAAACGGGCGGCTTCCACAGCCTGCTGGGAGGCCGATTTTCCGCCAAACGCGCCCCCTAAATAAGGCGCGATAACGCGAACAAGATCCGGAGACATGCTCAAGCGCTCGGCGATAACATCTTTAATCCTAAAGGGGATTTGGGTGGAAGCCCAAACCGTGAGTTTTTTTCCCTCATATTCGGCGACTGCCGTGTGTGGCTCCATGGGCGCATGGGCCACATAACTGTTAAAATACGTTTGCTCTATGACAGTTGATGCAAGTTTTTCACCGGAATTAAGGTTTCCGCCTTGAGAAGCGATTTCCGGATTCGGGGTCGACTTCAGCAAATGATCAAAAATAGTCTTGTCGTCGACACCGGTTCTGGGCCTGTCGAATTGAGCTTTGATTTGTGCCAGCCCTTGTTCAGCAACATCGGGATGTTCGTGAAGAACGGCGACAAAATCGCCTTCTTTGACAATCTGAATACCGTCTATATTTTGGGCCGGATGGGTATCTACCTTGATCAATTTGGCCCCATGGGCCGGCGGCCTGAGTATTTTGGCGTAAAGCATCCCTGCAAGCCGCAGGTCACCTGAAAATTTGGCAGCGCCGGTCACCTTTTCAACCGCATCTCTCCGTTGGAACGATTTCCCCATGGTTACATACTCGGAAGACGGTTTTAAAGGCGGCACATCTTTTAAATGTTTTTCGATAACATTGCCTTTGGTGAGTTCGCCGTAGCTAACACGACGGCCGGGTTTTGACTGATCATAAACGTATCCGTTTTGGGTAACCAGACGACCGATGGGAGATTTCAGATGATCGGCTGCCAATTCCATTAATACCCCTCTGGCCTCGCCCGCAGCCTCGCGAAGAAATATCCCGAAATAGCGGATGGAAAGGGAGCCGAAGGTCCCGGCATCCCACGGACACAAATCGGTATCCCCCATCACAATATCCACCGAGTCATAATTCACATGAAGTTCTTCCGCCAGCAATTGGGGTATGGACGTCATGGCACCCTGACCCATCTCTATCTTTCCGGTATAAAGGACGATCCGGTTATCGGCCCCGATTCTCAGAAAGGCATTGAAATCGGTGGGGATCCCGGCGCCGAGGAAACCGGTGCGCAGCATGCGTGCCCACGCAAGGCGATCAAAGGTGTTGAAGTAGATAATGATCCCTCCGCCTAAAACACCCATGCGCTTCAGAAATTCACGGCGATTCATGGAAGAAGACAGCATCATTTCATCCCTCCTTTCATCTCTCGGGAAGCGGTTTCAATGGCCTGAACGATCCGGGCATGGGCGCCGCATCGGCACAGGTTTTCATCCATGCCATCGATGATTTCGTCCCTCGACAAGGTGGGATTATCAGTCAGCAGGCTGTATGCTTTGAGGATCATACCGGGTGTACAATAGCCACATTGGAAACCGACATGTCGGATAAACGCTTTTTGAAGCGGATGCAATGTGCCGTTTTTGGCGAGTCCCTCAATGGTTGTGATCTCGCTGCCGTCAACTTCCGCGATAGTTTTCTGACAGGAAAGCACGGCGACATCGTTGGCAAGCACCGTGCAGGCGCCGCATAACCCTTCACCGCAGCCGTATTTCGGTCCGGTTACTCCCAGATCGGTGCGCAAAACCCACAACAGCGTCCGCTCACCGTCTAGTTTCAAGCGCACCGGACGACCATTCAGTTTAAAACGAATCGTTTCTATCATAAAGGGCCTCCTAGCCAATAAAAGGTTAACAGTAAGGATGATTCGAATTTTCGAATAAGCCCATACACCAAAGGTACCCGAAAGGATCAGAATCGGATCAGGCGCTGCTTGAGAATGATCTCTTAATATATATCATAAGATTCGAGTGAACAAGATATGAGTTATGGAAAAAGGGTAAGGACTGTGATTAGCCGCTGGCGAATCAGCTCATAGCTCTAAGCATGGGCCCTGAAGGGCCAGGTTATAGGTCATCGGTTAGGGGTGATAGGAAAGAAAGCTGGGATGCCATGGCCCTGAAGGGCCAGCTGGTAGTTGATAGCTCTTGGCTCAAAGCTGAAGGCTGAAAGCAGGGGCCCTGATTGGCCAGGTGATAGGTTATGGGTAATGGATTATAGGTTAGAAGTGAAGCGATAGAAAGCTAGGATGCTGGGAAGTAGTGTTTAAGATTATTGAAACCTGAAAAATTTTGAGACTATAACGGGATAGTGGTAATTATATTAGTATTATCATGTTATTTTGTCAAAATTATCACGATATTTACTTGACATTTATGCGTTATAGTTATAATAATTTTACAACTAAATCGTCTTTTAGTCAAAACTTCTGATTATGATGTTAAACACGTTTCTATCCCAGCATGATGTGTTTACGGTAGAGGAGCTGGATTATTTTCTCGCTGAGAAAGGTTCCGGCAAGCCGAACACTCGTAAAGCGCTTCTTACATATTATCGCAAACAGGGCAGAGTAGTGCCAGTTAGGCGTGGATTATACGCTGTAGCCCCTTTTGGATCTTCGCCGGATTCTTGTCCGGTTGATATGTATCTTGTAGCCGCAAAAATGACCAGGGATGCTGTTCTCGGATACCATACTGCTATGGAGTTCCACGGAAAAGCATATTCGGTTTACAGTAGACTGCACTACCTATCCGCTCGAAGGTCTCTTCCGGTTATATTCCGTGATTATGAAATCAGAAGAGTGTCGGTGCCTCAGCCACTTCTTATTAAGGGCAAGGAAATGTTCGGTGTCCTCCGTCACAGGCGCTCTGGATCCGAGCTGCGCGTAACCGGCCTTGAAAGGACTCTTGTCGATGTACTCGATCGTCCGGATTTGACCGGAAGCTGGGAAGAAATATGGCGATCACTCGAATCGGTTGAGTTTTTCGACATAGAGCAGGTCATCGATTATGTATTGCTTCTGGAAAATGCAACCACCGCTGCTAAAGTGGGTTTTTTCCTGGAACAGCACCGGGAAGACCTCATGGTTGATGATGTCCACCTGCAAACATTGCAGAGGCTGCGTCCACGGCAGCCTCATTATTTAAAACGCGGAAAGCGCAAGGGAGGCCGATGGGTGAAGAAATGGAACCTGTTGGTTCCGGATGAAATACTGAATCAATCCTGGGGAGAAGTATTATGATTTTTTCACCATCAGAAATTTTACCGATTGTGGAAACAACCGGTTCAGAAACGGAATTCCTGAATCATTTACTTGATAAGGGTGAGATTGTTCCATCATTGTTAACTTCTGATAGAGATCTCCAGGAACGTATCAGCCAGCACCCCCTTCTCAAGTGGAAGGCGCTTAATGTTCGGGAGTTTAAAGGTAAATAATAAGAAAGCGCAAAATTTGCGCTTTTAATGCCGGATATAATCTGCTATGAAAATTTTGGTGAGTGTGCGACCACCGGTCCAAGTACCAGGTTTATGTCTCGGGCCTGGGGCGTCAGGACACGTTCTAAACGAACCTTGAATCCTGTTATCAGGAGCGCCGACATA
>CAMYNZ010000256.1 GCA_947259865.1 uncultured Desulfobacterales bacterium
GAACAGGCCAGTTTTAAACTTAATTCCCGTGAACGGTTGGGGCTGGTCGGCAGAAACGGTCACGGCAAAACGACACTCCTGCGGCTTATCTCCGGTGAAGAACAACCCGATTCGGGCACCATTATCATTCCGCGGCAGTATCGTATCGGTTATGTTCGCCAGACGCTCGCATTTGGCCGGAAAACCGTGCTGGAGGAGGGGATGACCGGGCTGCCGGACCATGAAAAGGATCATCATTGGAAGGTTGAAAAGATCCTTGCCGGACTCGGGTTTTCCGGCAGTGATATGCAGCGTCATCCGACCGAGTTTTCGGGCGGATACCAGGTGCGTCTGAACCTGGCCAAAATCCTTGTCTCTGAACCCGATCTTCTTTTACTGGACGAACCCACCAATTATCTTGATATCAATGCCATTCGATGGATCGAGCGCTTTTTGAACACCTGGCCCCATGAGTTAATCCTGATAACCCATGACAGAAGCTTTATGGATACAGTCGTAACCCACATTGTCGGTATCCATCGCCAGAGACTCCGCAAAATAAAAGGCCAAACCGAAAAATACTACTCTCAGGTTGCCCAGGATGAAGAAATCTATGAAAAAACCCGTATCAACGACGAACGCCGTCGAAAGGAAATCGAACAATTTATTACCCGTTTCAGGGCCAAGGCCAGGCTGGCCAATCTGGTGCAATCCCGTGTGAAGCTTTTAGCAAAAAGGGAGAAGCATGAAAAACTTGAAAAAATCAAAACCTTGGATTTTTCCTTTCGCGCCTTGCCTTTCCTGGGCAAACACGTATTAAATACCCGCAATATTTCTTTTGCTTACCGTCGGGGCGAGACCGTCATAAAGGATTTAAACCTCACGGTTAACCCCGGGGATCGCGTCTGTGTTATCGGGCAAAACGGCAAAGGCAAGACGACCCTCCTGAAACTTCTGGCAGGAGTGCTGTCACCCCAGCAGGGCCAAATTACATATCACTCAAAGGTTACCCCGGGTTTCTTTGAACAGACCAATATAAAGCACTTGATGGATGAGCGAACGGTGGAAGAAGAAATTCAATATTCAAGCCCTGATATGGACAAGCAGGTTGCCCGCAACGTTTGTGGTGCTATGATGTTTCGCGGTGATGACGCCTTCAAAAAAATAGGCGTACTCTCCGGCGGTGAAAAAAGCCGGGTGATGCTCGGCAAACTTCTGGTTACCCCGCTGAATCTTCTTATTCTCGATGAGCCCACAAATCATCTTGACATGGAATCATGCGATGCTTTGCTGGCAGCCATCGATTGCTTCGAAGGCACCGTCATTTTGGTGACCCATAATGAAATGTTTCTGCACGCTTTGGCCAATCGACTGGTCGTTTTCCAAAGTGAACGCATAACGGTTTATGAGGGAAGCTACCGCTATTTCCTGGAGAAAGCCGGCTGGGAAGATGAGGCGGTAGCCCCGCGATCTTCACAAAAGGCAAAATCGCCGGATACCGCTAAATTTAGCAAACGGGAAATCAGACGGCGGCGCTCGGAAATTATTACCGAAAAAGGTAAGGTTTTAAGACCGCTGGAACAGCAAATTGCAAGGCTGGAAAACGATATAGACCAAAGGGATAAGGAATTGTCCGAACTTAACACGGAAATGCAGACGGTCACCGAAGCCCGTGATGGTCAAAAGATCGCCGAAGTTTCCCAGGCTATCCACAACCATCAAACCGTCATCGATTCACTTTTTCAAAAACTCGAATCCATCACAAGCGCTTATGATACAAAAAAAGCTGTTTTTGAAAATAAACTCCGACAACTGGATGATGAAAACAATTCTTGATGAGGGCGTGGAAAAAGGAATGTTCATCCAAACCATACCCATTATCGTACACCTGATGGTGGTGGGTGCGTTTAGTTTCTACAAAACCGGTTGGCCCGTTCGAAACCGTTTAACGTCCATACCGGATGATCTCAAACAGACCGATACCCAGGTTTCCGGCAAAATCGCAATGGAAATTTAAAAACTGATTTTAAAAGCAGTTAAAAAATAAAAACTTGGGGTTAACTAGAAACCGGGGGACTTATATGGCCAATATCAGATATCGAATCGAAATATGGTTTGAAGGCTTTGCGCATGTTATTTACCGTAATCGCATCAAAACAATTGTGTTAACGCTGGCTGCGGCCTGCGCCATTATCTTTCATATACCAAAGATCACCTTAGACACGTCCACCGAAGGATTCCTGCATGAAAAGGACCCTGCCCTTCAGGCCTATAACGCCTTCCGTGACCAATTCGGCCGCGATGAAGTCATTATCATCGCGGTGAATCCGCCCCGGGTTTTTAACCAAAAATTTCTTAAAAAACTCAAGGCTTTTCATGAGGAACTGGCAGATCGGATTCCCTATGTCGACGACATTACCAGTCTGGTGAACGCCCGCAACACGCGGGGTGAAAAAGATGTGCTCATTGTTGAAGATCTACTCGAAAAATGGCCTGAGAGCCCAGCGGAAATGGCAACCCTTGAAGAAAGGGTCCGGACCAATCGATTATATGAAAACCTGCTGATATCCAGAGACGGCCGTTTTACAACGGTTATAATCAAGACCCATAGCCACTCATCAATCGGGCAGGATACCGACATCCTCAAAGGATTTGAAGACCAGGATACAGATTTATCCGATAGCGAAACTAGGACCACTGAAAATAGAAGCTATTTAACAGACAAGGAAAACAGCGAAGTGGTGCTGGCGGTCCGTGAGGTGGTGCAAAAATACCAGACTGTCGACTTTCCCGTGTATGTCGCCGGCTCCCCGGTCGTTACCCATTTTCTCAAACGGTCCATGATGAGAGACATACGCAAATTCATGGCCCTGGCAATTATCACCGTGGCCCTATTTCTTTTTCTGATGTTTCGCAGAATCACCGGGGTTATTCTGCCGCTGGTGGTGGTTATCCTTTCACTGTTGTGCACCATCGGGATTATGGCGGCCCTGGGTGTGGCCATCAAAGTTCCCACGCAAATTTTACCTTCGTTTCTACTGGCGGTCGGTGTCGGTACTTCGGTGCACATCCTGGCCATATTTTTTCACAGATTCGACCGCAGCGCCGATAAAGAGGATGCCATCGCCTATGCTTTGGGGCATTCGGGGCTGGCGGTGGTTATGACCAATGTTACCACTGCCAGTGGTCTGCTTTCATTTTCCACAGCGGAGGTTGCGCCGATAGCCGATATCGGTATCTATGCCGCGGTAGGAGTTTTGCTGGCTTTTATTTATACGATTGTTTTGCTGCCGGCTGTGCTGGCACTGGTACCCATATCCAGCCGCCGTTCAAAAAACCGCCACTTCAAAATAATGATCATGGATCGCTTTTTAACCGCTGTCAGCAATTTTTCAACCCACTATGCAAAAACCATCCTTATCGTCAGTGCAATTATCATGGCGTTATCAATGCTGGCGATTTTAAAAATCAGATTCTCTCACTACGTCCTCGGGTGGTTCCCGAAATCCAACAGCATTCGATTGGCCACCGAAAAGATAGATGATCAACTGCGGGGATCGTTAAGCCTCGAGGTCATCATCGATACCCACAAAGAAAACGGACTCTATGAACCTCAAATTCTCAACAGGCTCGAAGCGGCCGCCGTTTATGCCGAGTCCCTTGAATTTGAAGAACTTTTTGTTGGAAAAGCCTGGTCTCTGACAGCAATTCTCAAAGAAATCAATCAAGCCCTCAACGAAAATCGTTCAGCATACTACCGCATCCCCCAGGATCGTGAATTGGTGTCCCAGGAATTTCTGCTTTTTGAAAATTCCGGATCGGACGATCTCGAAGATTTTGTGGACAGCCAGTTTAGCAAAGCACGGCTGACCGTCAAGGTGCCATTTGTAGATGCGGTCAAATCCGGAATATTAATGGAAAACATTACCGATTATTTAAACCGGCAATTTCCCGAAACCGCGGTTACCCTTACCGGTATGATGGCGCTGTTGGCCAGAACGATTTACAACGCCATAAAAAGCATGGCCAAAAGCTACGCCATTGCATTGGTTGTCATCACGGTTTTGATGGTAGTTCTCATCGGCCGAATTCGCATCGGGCTGTTGAGCATGGTACCGAATCTGGCGCCGATTTTGCTCATGCTCGGGGTTATCGGTGCCTTTTCAATACCGATGGATCTGTTTACCATGATGGTGGCCAGTGTTGCCATTGGACTGGCGGTAGACGATACCATCCATTTTATGCACAACTTCCGCCGCTATTATGATCAAAGCGGAGACCCCCAAAAAGCAGTCTATGAGACCCTTCACTCGACCGGCCGGGCCATGCTGGTTACGACCATTGTTCTTTCGCTCGGCTTTTTCATTTTTGCATTTGCCACCATGAACAATGTGACCAATTTCGGGTTGCTGACCGGCTTTACCATTATCATGGCATTGGTCGCCGACTATCTGATTGCCCCGGCATTAATGGTGGTGGTTAACAAACCCAAGGCTATCACGGCTTAAATCCAGAAAGCGGAGGCGCATCATGATCCAGAAAAAGATATTATATCCTGCGGCTATTCTATTTTTAATTGTTTTCATGAGCGGTGCCGGGGTGGCCTTGGCGGACGACCCTGCGGCCCGCTCAATTATGGAAAAGGTGGATGCCCGGGATGATGGAGACAACCAGGTTGCGGATATGGAGATGATATTGATCGATAAAAAAGGCAAAAAAAGGATCCGCAGGATCCGGACATTCAGCAAGGACAAAGGCGCAGATACGCTCAAACTGATGTTTTTTGAACATCCGGCCGATGTCAAAGACACCGCATTTTTAACCTATGATTATGACGATGCCGGCAAAGACGACGAACAGTGGCTCTATCTGCCGGCCCTTCGAAAAACAAAACGTATCGCCAGCGTGGACAAAAGCGGCAGTTTTATGGGATCGGATTTAAATTATTCGGATATGACCTCACCGGATTTGGAAGACTACGATTTTGGTTTTTACGAAAAAGGCAAAACATCCGAGGTCAGAGGAAACAAAGTGTGGGTCATCTGGTCCGTGCCCCGCACAAAAGAAGTCATCCGGGAAACAGGCTATAAAAAATCTCTCCTTTTCGTGCGTCCGAAAATCAACATGGTCGTGCGCGCAATCCGCTGGGTCGATCAGGGCGGGTATTTGAAATATGTTGATGTGAAATCCCTGGAACAAATCGATGGCATCTGGGTTGCGACCGAAACATCTGTAACCAAAAAGAAAGGAAAAAAAACGGTGCACAAGACCATTTTGGGGTTAAACAATGTGAAATTTAACCAGGATTTGGAATATGATTGGTTTAGCATTCGCCGAATGGAGAAGGGATTATAGGACGATGCTGGTTACTGGATCCTGGATGCTGGATGTTTAAGAGTTACATTTTAATACCCTGAATTTCTATGAAATATTTAGGAGTCGGTTACATTTTTGCTATATTTATACTAGGCTTGATTTCGGATTATTCTTTAGCCGATGAATACGGCATCACACGAACTTCAACGTGCAACGCGCAACACGCAACACGAATCCCGCCACCCGCAACCCGCAACTCGCAACTCGCAACCCGCAACCCGCAACGCGCAACTCGCAACTCGGCACCCGCGCCTCGAAATCTGCAATCTGAAAACCTTGATGAAATAACGGGAGG
>CAMYNZ010000257.1 GCA_947259865.1 uncultured Desulfobacterales bacterium
AAAAGGTTGGGCTTGCATTGTTCCAATACGGGAAATCACGAGTCCCTTTTTTACCAGGTAATTTTGAATCGAGGTTTTACCCCAAAAAAGACCGGCCCCGATCGCAAAAAAGTGTGATCTGTCCGGATGGGTTTGAAATATTTTTGCAATGCGCTCGGCCATGAGCTGGTTTCGTTTGTAAAGCACCTTTTCTAAAAATGCATCATAAAATTTGTCTTTTTTTACATACTGCATCATGAGATTGCCAAAGGCTTCTATATCACCTTTAGTATACCACGAGATAAACTGCTCGGGGATATTAACGCCCTTTTGTTTTGCGCTGTCTATGAAATCAAGGGTGTCCCTTAGCATCTTAATTTGTTCTTTTTGGGTTAAGCTGTCAAAGATCGCGATTTGTTCTTCTAAAGTTTCCAGGCCCGCTACTTCTTTTCCTCGCTTTTGTGCACGTTGATACAGCTGCGCATCCAGGGCAGGCTTGCCGGGATTTTTCACCCGTTGCTCAAGCGACGATAAGGACATGGCTAAGGCCCATACTTTAAACCGCGTGAAGGGCTCGATCGTTAGCGCCGAATTAATACCTTTCATATATTTTTCGGTGCGGGATATCAGTTCGGAGGGAACAATATCCAACACTGTCTGACGGCCGGGTAACATCAATTTTGAGACCTGAGCCACCGCAGATTCCAAATCCATGGGAATTTCTGTGTAAACCACCTGGCTGTCCCTGAATGCTGTTTCTACGCTTTCCGGTAAAGTAGTTACCCGGGGGTCAGGAAAATGGATGGTGCCGAACAGATACGAAGGCCGGGTGCCTTCGATTTTCCAAAGGAAGGGGTTTTCGGCAGCCTGGACATTTACCTGAAAACATATCAACACCAATATTAAAAATGTAATAAACCAATTTGCTCTTTTTATCGCCACTTTGATTATCCTTTCGTAAGCGGTCACGGAATGTAAAATTTGCGGTATACCTGAATTAATAAAACCAATATGCTACTATTTTATCAAAATTGCGGCTTCGCAGCAAGGCATCTAAAAAAATAAGGACGGTTAAACATGCCACTTTCTGCTCTACTATAATGAGGCTAAATATTTACACGCAGGCCAATCGTGCAAATCATCATAAATTGTAACATTAACGAACGTAAATAATTTATTGCCGCGGATTTGAATTTTGGTTTATTTTTGTGTATCTAATGAGCACAGGCCAATTGATACGAACAGGCATCGTAATTGTTAGCAATCAGTAATCCAGGATCACTTGTAACCCATCTACAATTGTCAGGTAAAATGAACTTCAACTTTGCGATAATTGGCGGCGGTTTGACCGCGACCTGTATGCTTTGCCAGTTGCTAGAAAAGCTGCGGCAAAATATTCATCTGAATCTATTAGATCCTTCCGGGATTGAAATTCAGATATTCGAAAAACAGGCTACCTTCGGACCCGGCTTTCCACATAGTGATAAATATGTAATGCCTTTTCATATAACAAACATGTGCGCCAAGGATATGGGTATATTGTTCGGCAGCCCCGGGGATTTTCATGATTGGGTGGAAAGTAATCATGTTGCACTTCAAGATCGTTTTCCGTTAATCGATACCGTATTTTCGAGTCCGGATGTCGGCCAGGATCCATGCGTCCACTATCCACGTGCTGTGATGGGCGAATATTTGAAAACAAGATTCCAGGAAGCGGTTCAGCTGGCCCAAAATCTCGGTCTAAAGGTCGACCTGCACTCAAATTCCGAGGTGATCAGTCTTGAAGAAAATGGTGACAGGATCCGGCTTGGCGTAAAGCGGCTTTCATCCGGTACCGTATTTCGCAGTGACGCTCACAGGGTTTTGCTTGCCATCGGTCACTGGTTTGAAGAAGATGAACAGGAGCATTATTTCACCTCACCCTGGCCTGCCAAAAATTTGCTCAGAAAAATCCCTGCCGGCGCGGACGTCGCCATAATTGGGACAAGCCTCAGCGCCATTGAAACAGTATTGACCCTTTCTTCGGACGGCAAATTTATCCGCGATGATTCTGCTGAACTGGTATACGTACCGGCAGAAAATCCAAGAAGATTTACTCTTTACTCTCGACGGGGGCTGCTGCCAAAAGTCAGAGGCAAAATGGGGCTTTACAAGAATACGCACCTGACGCACGAAAACGTGAGACATCTGCTGGCTGAAAACAACGGCTATCTAACGCTTGAAACGGTGTTTCAATTACTAAATTCAGACCTGGAAGCCGCCTATGGCCGGCCCATAAAATGGGGCCGGATTCTGAACCCAAGCGGTAGACCCCAGGATCTTTTGGGGCAATATTTGAAAGATGCAAAAAATGGGGACGCACCCACTGGAGAACTTATCTGGCAAACCGTTCTTCACCAGTCCTTTCATATGGCCAGGGAACTATACCTGAGTTTAACACTGGACGATAGAAAGCGTTTCGACCAAACCTTCACCTCATTGTTCTTTACCCATGCAGCGACGCAGCCGGCCATCAATGCTGAAAAACTGCTGGCCCTCATGAAAGCCGGGTTGGTTAAAGTCTTCAAACTCGGTGATGACTATCGATTCTTAAAAAATGACACGACCGGGTGCTATGAATTTATCTATCAGGATATTGATGGGCAGACAAAAAAAGATGCCTATGGCTATGTCGTTAATGCCAGAGGCCAGCAGAAGTCCCTGGAGGCAAATCCTTCGGCATTGGCCGGGAATTTACTGAAATCAGGAACAGTTCAAATAGAAGAGATTGCGCGGGTTGGTCATGATGCAGCTCCAGAAGGACAGACAGCCGCCGGTCGGGTAACCGGAATTCAGACGTACCGGACCGGAAGCATCTGGATCGATCCCGAAACGCATCATGTTATGCAAAAGGGACCTGATGGAACAGTGTCTCCTTCGAACGCCATTTTTGCAGTCGGTGCCGTGACAAGAGGCCAGATATTAGATGCCAGCATGGCATATGGGATTGCGGAATCAACGGCCAGGATCGCCGGTGATCTGGCTGATTACCTGACCCAAGCCATCATTAAATGAAGTTGCCGGGTAATTCACCGATCTCGGCCAACACACAGCTATCGCATTGATATTTGACTTGAACTGTTTTATTAAACCATTCAGATGTCAGATTCAAACATAGCGACACCATTTAACCCTTAATCAGTTTGACTCCGGGAGGAACTATATGAGTGCCGAATTAGCGGGTTGTGCCCGATGCGCCTTTCAAATCCAGGATCGATTGTGCCAGCAAGAAGATGGAAAATCACCAAACTTTTGTCCCACCCAGAATTACGAGGAAGTTATCGGCAACGCTCTGGACGAATTAAAAAAACCCGAAATTTTGGAATTCGCCAGACAGGCTTCCATTCAGGAAGGGGATGGTTATGCCAATCGGGAACTCGGTTACGATAAGGTGAAACCTGTCAAACCGCGCATCCTGGAAACCATCGAATTTGCGCACAGAATGAATTATCAACGGCTGGGGTTGGTGTTTTGTCTGGGTCTGACCCAGGAAGCCAAAGTTGTTGAAAACCTGTTTTCCGCAGACGGGTTTGAAGTGGTATCGGCTCTATGCAAGTTGGGCCGCGAACCCAAGGAGACGCTGGGCGTTCGTGATGATCAAAAAATTCGGATAGGCTGTTTTGAGTCCATGTGCAATCCCATCGCACAGGCCTTTGTAATGAACTTTGAAAAAACGGAATTTAACGTTGTCATGGGCCTTTGTGTGGGGCACGATTCCCTGTTTTTGAAATACGCCGATGCACCCTGCACCGTTCTGGCTGCCAAAGACCGCCTGCTGGGCCACAATCCGTTAGCGGCGATCTATACCATCGACAGTTACTATCGATCGCTGAAATAGCCTAGAAGTGGTTTCAAAACCCCATCTAAGGCCCAATAGCTGCGTTGCCCCGTTTGAACTGGGGTTGCAGGTACCACCCTTTATCTTTCATTGCATCTGCCAGTCGGTAGACGTTGATTTCTTCTGCGGTTGAAGCAAGCGAAAACATACACATATCCGGTTTACCCAGGATTTGCACACCGTCAATTCGACCAATACCGTCCATAATAACTGCGGTGGTCTGCATGACTTCGCGGACAATCTCCATATAGCCCTCATCGCCGAGGTATTTCATCACGGCCCAGGCAGCCGCCATGGGTCCACCGGATTTGCTGCTGGTTACCGCTGGGTTGATAACGGTATACCCGGTCCAGCGTGAGCAGGCAAATAGCTGGTATTTCCTGAGTTCTTTATTTTTATACAGGACAACCGAAGCACCTTTGGCGGCATATCCGTATTTGTGCAGGTCGGCGGAAATGGAGTTCACACCGGGTGTCGTCAAATCAAACTCCGGGACCGGATATCCAAGCTTGCGCATGTAAGAAAGGTGAATGCCGCCAACGCATGCATCCACATGGCAGAGGATATCTTTTTCAAGAGCCAGCTGACCGATTGCGGTTATCGGGTCCACAACACCATGGGCATATCCGGGCGCTGAACCCACCAGCAATATGGTATTGTCGGTGATGGCCTTTCGCATTGCCGTGACATCGGCCTGAAAAGAGTCGTCCTGTACGGCCGTTGTAACCGGTTTGACCTGCAGATAATGAGCAGCCTTATACAATGATGCATGCGCTGTTACCGGCATAACCATTTCCGGTTCGGAGATGTGCGGTTTGGTTGCCCGGGCATGGTCCCTGGCCGCTTTTACGGCCAGAATTAAACTTTCGGTGCCACCGGAGGTAAAATTGCCGACAACCTGGTCGTCTCCGCGCAGCAAATCCGCCACCATGCCCACCACCTCATTTTCCAATCGCAAAAGGCTCGGAAAGGATGTCGGGTCCAGTGCATTTTCGGTCAGGTACATGGTGTAAGCCCTGTCAATAACATCATGGGCCTGGTGTCCGGGATAATAAACATAACCCAGCACTTTACCGGACTTCCAGTCCAGATCTTTGTTTTTATAGTTTTCAAGCGTTTTGAAAATATCTTCTCTGGCCATCCCTTTTGCGGGAATTTTCATGGTTGTTTCCTTTCTTAAGGCTAGCCTTGCTGCAAGCGATATGAAAGCTTTATTTAGACTTACAAAAGCACGCCTAATCAAACGCTTAAAATTTGTTTCTCATTTTTTTACGATTCGTTGGGACTAAACAAAGGATTCGCCATAGCGGCGGAGAAAATGAATCGAGGGCAGTTTTTTGTGCTTACCGAATAGACGCTGGGTTTCAGCCAGGGCATTATCATAAGCGGTTGCATTATGCGCACAACAATAGTGGTGGACGAGTTTGCGGATGCGTTCGTTGCTGATGCCGTATTTAACGGCCTGGGAGTTTAAAGAGCTACCGGACAACACCTGAATTGCAATTTTTTTGTTGCGCTCGGACAGATTGGCACTGTTGGTTTTTTTCACGTTCAGTTCCTGGTACAACGCTTTAAATCCCTTTCTGCGTTCTATGTCTTCATACAACTTAAAATGGGGCGAACTCCTGCGATCGGCTATGGATCGACGATTACGGCCGGACCTGCGCTCAGGGTGATCTATATAATGTGAATATTTGCGCCTGTCAACCCCTGACCGCCGGCCGCCGGTGTCACGTATCAAGGTGTTCTC
>CAMYNZ010000258.1 GCA_947259865.1 uncultured Desulfobacterales bacterium
GCTCGCAGTAGTTTACTACGACTTCGCCCTTGGACGCCTTGAATCTGGGGCACCCCTCCAGAGGCGGATCTTCGACCTCGACTTTCGCTCAATTAGGGTAGAATTAAATATTGAATTCGGCTGCATACGGTTGCGGACTTGCATCAATAGGATATCTTCCCAATTCCCGAAGATTATGCGTGGCACCACCGCTGCCTATAATGAGTACCCCCTGTTGTCGTAACGCTTGAATCGTTCTGCCGATTTTCAAATGAAGATCCGGACCGCCCGCCGCGGTTTGCACCGCAAGCTGGGTTGTGGGGATCTCAGCAGACGGATACATGAGCTTTAGAGGAACCCAGGTCCCATGATCCAAACCTCTTTTTGGGTCTGCATCACATTGGAATCCTGAGCCCCTGAGCATTTCTCGTACCGTTTGCGCCAATCGGCGATCTCCGGGGCACGGATACTGAATATCGTAAAGTGCTTTGGGCTGTATGCCGAATCAACAGGTAATTAAACCGGTTTTGGCAAACCACCGGTCAGTTTTAACATCCAGCACAAGCATGCATGCGCAATATCAACTGGTTTGCAAAACATCATCGGACAGGCGCCGGGGATTGCGGTGATGCTATTTTCGCGACAAAATTTTAGCGCCGATTCAGATACGCTTGACCCCATAAATCCAAGCGAACGGTGCATCCACACCCTTGGAATTTCCAGATCGGCGCACTGGCGCACAAGTTGCTCGGTTAGCTCCGGCCGGGTTACGATGACCACGCCGTCGGTTTTCTGCGGAATTGATTGCAAATCCGGGTAGCAGCTATCCCCTTCGACAATGTCGATTTTAGGATTGACCGGAAATACGCTATAACCGGTTTTTCGTAACTTGCGATAGATCGTGTTGGCGGCATTATGCCGGCTGCGGGAAACCCCGGCCACAGCAATGCACTTCTGGGCCAGGAAGTCCTTGACCAATTCATCTAATGTAGCCATAGTGGTGGTTCCTTTCAAAGAAATCAGAGGGCGGGGAATTTAATGCAGTCGCTGAGGATTCAAGCAGTCCACCCAAGACACTGGCGGATTAAAAACTCCCCACCGCTTCAATTATTTAACCCCTGCAGGCGCCGGGGGAACATCTTGTCTCAAAAAAATACCCCGAACCCTGAGCGGGTCATCACGCATTATGTCTAGCGACACGAATTATCGATCCCTCACGTCCACGGATTTAACTCCCCGACTCGTGTTTGGTCAAGAAATTACGGACTTTTACAGAGTTTGGGTCAAGATTGGTCAATCCGTATTCATCCGCCCAGCGCATTGCCTCCAGGTATTCCTGGATGGTTATGCCGCGCCAAATGTCCGGGTAATCAAACGCTTTATAGGCGACGTGATATTGATGCATGATGTTTAAATATGTCGATTTTGGCAGATTCCCGGCAACCCAATTAACAAATTGTTCGGTGCCGGCGACCCGGTTGGGCATGACCAGGTGCCGTATCATCAGCCCGCGTAGCGCCACCCCCCGGTTATTGATTTGATGCGGGCCCACCTGTCGATTCATCTCCACAAGAGCTTTTTGCGTTTCTGAAGGATAATCCCTGGCCCCGGACGAATACTTTGCGGCCTGTTGCCCATCCATGTATTTCATATCCGGCAAATAAATATCAACGATCCCGTCCAGAAGTCTCAGTATCTCTGTCCGTTCGTAACCACTGGTGTTGTATACCAGAGGAATTCTAAGCCCTTTTTGATAAGCTTGGCGGGTGGCGTTCAAGATGTGGGGCATAACATGGGTGGGAGTTACCAGATTAATATTGTGACAGCCGATTTTCTGCAGATGAAGCATGGTGTCTGCCAGTTGTCCGTCGCTTATTTGCTTCCCCTGCCCTTCGAGCGCAATCGGCCAGTTCTGACAAAAAACGCAACGTAGATTGCAGTTGGAAAAAAAGATGGTCCCGGACCCCTTGCTTCCAACCAGTGACTTTTCCTCTCCAAAGTGGGGATGGGCTGTATAAACCACCAGTTTTGCAGGTGCGCGACAAAAACCACGTTCGCCATTTAGCCGGTTGACCCCGCATTGTCGGGGACAGAGCGCACATTCTTCAGCAATTGCAAATGCTTCGGCAACCCGTTTTTCCAGCTCGCCGGTTTGTTCAAGTTTTGCGTAGGCCGGGTACCACGGTGCTGACGCATCCGGTTTTGCACAATGGCCTGCGGCGGGAACAAGCAGAGAACCACCCAGAATTAGAGAGCCTTTCAAAAATTCTCGTCGGGTAATTTTCATAGCAGGCACCCCATATCCATTGAGATGTACTCAGTTTATGGTTGGGTCGGTATTTCAAGGTTGCTGCAAGCGAAACCAACCTGAAGCGCCGGGGCGATCATCTTGCCGTGTAAAAAACATTCCGACCCCTGGATTATGCTTAGTTAATTTTTTCCCGTCTTGCAAGCATTACCTGTCGACCGGTGCTGCATCGATTTGCCGGTCGGCACATGCGTTATTTCTGTCCGGGATTTGGCAGTACTGAAGTCAACCAGAAAATCGATTAAAAATTTTTCCATTCCAAGGTGCGGGAGCGATTGCCGGGGGATCAAACCGGACGTATATCCCCGGGCGGTAAATGGTTGCAAAAAATCGGGGTTGCGGCTGATAACGTGCACCGGCACGGACCAGGGACGATTTTCACCGGTGATGCGGACATTGGGCTGATGATCGCCCATGATGATAATGAGAGCATCATCTTTAACAGATTGCTGGATAAAGGCTTTTATAACCGTTAAATCGTAGATTATTGAGGTCATGTAAGCTTCAGAGGCATTGGTCAGATCAGGCCATGTAACCGGAAAGGTGACGGGTTCCAGTCGATGATAAACGGCACCATCTTTAATCCGTGTCCAGTCTTCCAGATAGGCGGGTTGCAGATGGAAAGGGGCATGGCTGGTTACCAGGACAAATTCGATAAACAAAGGGTGCCGGCGATATTGAATCTCGGATCGATGGATAAAATCCAGCACGTACTGATCAGGCATCGGTGACCAGCCATAGCGGGGGCCCTTGTAGCCAAAATGCCAGGCATAGTATTTTTTCTGATATCTGAAAAATTCACCTTCCGGCCAGGGCCAGGTCGTTCCGGGTATGACGCTGACAGTTCGGTATCCGGCATCATTAAAATATCCGGCAATTGTTTTGGCCCGGGAGAAAATCAGAAGATTATAGAGCATCTGTGTATTTAGCTGAATGCCACTGGCAATGGTTGCATGGGTCAGCCAGGAGGATCCGCCATAGGTGGGCGCTTCCAGAAAATTGGATACCGCACCGAATTCGCCGACTTTTAGATCACGTTCAAATTCCTGGATAAAAGAGGCCAGCATGGAAAAGTGCTGCGAATCGGCAAAAACCGTATGGCCGTAGGATTCAATAAACATAAGATAAACATCGGTCCGGCCCAGTTTATCCAAAGTTGTCGGAATGTGACCGGATTTTTCAATCGCTTTCTGGATAATAGCAAAGCTTTCTTTTTTACGCCCCCGGACCTGCAATATAAATGTCATTTCTGCAAAAACCCGCTGAATCGATGCTTCCCTAAAAATATTCAGACGATGATTTTTATCGGTTAGTTGAGACACCAGAAATAGCGCCAGCAACCCGACAAGCGCACCGGTCAGCAGCGCTTTCTGCCGGGTTTGTGAAAAATAATGATGAATGGTTGCAAGGGCCTTCCAAACACCCCAAAAAATCATGGCCAAAAGCGCCAATCCAAAAAATAAATACCCGATGAATGCGCCCGGTGAGACCGTGGTGTACAGCAGGTGCAAAAGGTCGGGAACATATCTGGCATCGATGTACAAATTGAAGGGACGGTTGAAATAGGTTGGAACAAGCACATCACCAACTCGAAACAGACGGAATAAAATGACAAGTACTGTAAGCGTAAGGTAAACGGCAGTTCGAAACGGCATTCCAAATAGGGTCGCCGCGCCGATGATCAACACCAATGCGGTAACTTCCGGCGAGGGTAAAAAAAGTGCCGGCAGATGGGATTCCGGCGCCGGATAGTTCAAATTAATCAAAACAGACAGAAAAATCCAGGCCAGAAAAAAACGGAAGGTGGATTTTGTCATTTACTCGACTTTTCTTTTTGTAATCTGTATTAATGGCTAGCGTCATGTTCTATGGATAACTCACATAATACATCGGATGGTTTGAAAGGGTTTTGCGAGTGCCATCGAGCATTTTGGGATAAAGACGCTGGCTGTAGTAGGGCGATTATCCGCCGGGGGGCTTTGATGGATCCATCCGCCAGAGACCGTTGGCGGATAAAAATCAAAAGCTGTCCGAGTCCCGAGCACTAGCGAGGTCGAGTTCTTTTGATTTAGACCTACTTCAGCTGGCGTCCCCAAAATGGTCGCCGGCGTGAACAAAATCCTTTCAAACCAATCCTTGGACATGATTCGCTTTCAAGACGCGGTTGGAATTTGAGCCAGATAATCAAGCTGTTTGGCGATATAGATCAATTCTCCCCGGTCAATCTGGGCATGGCGTTCATTTTCCCATGTTTTAAACATGTTGGAATCGAGGGACGGATGTCCCTGGAGTTCATCATAAATTGTCTGAATTATGTAATGTAAAAAATAGGCTTCATCCTGTTGGTACAACCCATCGGTCGGAAAAACAAACCAGTCTGAGCTACCCGCCGCTAAAATCCTGGCGTCTGCCTTTTGAAGTTGACCAACAAGTTTGCGTCCGGTCTGGCTGTCACCGGCCTGTTTCCCGTCAACAAAGCGTTCATCCATGCTCCGGTGGTAAAGACCTATGATCTGTTGATCCATCGTCGGGTCGACAACCGGCAGCAAAATTGTCTCACCGTCAAAGTTCAAGGTAACATACACCAGGCCGCCGGGTTTCAGCAGTGCACAAATGTTGGGTATGACGGCGGGCAAATCGACCAAATCCATGAACGCATGAGCGATCAACAAATCATGCTGCCGGGTATTTTTTTCTTTGCCAAAATAATCATAAATATCAATTCGGTCAAAAGTGACCGACACGCGACCGGATGCCAGGTGCAGTAAGGAACTGTTTTTCCCACCTGGGTAATATTCAATATTTCTGGCTGCTGCCCAACGGGATAGCCGCTTTTGCGATTCAACGATATTTCGGGTATCCGCATCAATGGCGGTATAATCGGCATGCCTCAGTATATTCCAATCCAGCAGGCGTTCAATCATTGTGCCGATACCCGCGCCGATTTCCAGGACCCGCAGGCGATTATCGCGGCTTGCGGCCGGTAGAATCGCTTTGAGTTTTTCCAGCACATTACGATTCAAGGCGCGGTCATCGACGCTTATTTTAGCGGATAAATACCTGGTAAAGCTGTATTCTGATGAAGGCTGATGATTCATGCAGCGACCGATCCTAAAAACTCTCGGCTATGGCATTTACATAAAAAGCTGTGGATCGCGTTCATGGTGTCCTGCCAGGTTGGATGGGCTTTAAAGGTTTCCAGAGCGGCGCAACTCAATTCCTCCAGCCGACCCCTATCATGGTATAGTTGCTGGATATATTTTAAGAGGGATCGATTATCCCCGGGGGATATCAGGAATCCGTTTTGTCCGTGC
>CAMYNZ010000259.1 GCA_947259865.1 uncultured Desulfobacterales bacterium
CGATAATCCAGAAAAGGGTCAGCAAATAATTGCCGACCTGGCCGATCGCGCCCAGGTAGTCGGGAACAACTTTGAGCACAATTCCAAAGCCCATAACCAGGGCCGAACAGGCTACCTGGGCCAGCAGTTTAATTCCGGCTGAAACTTCCTTGCGGTCATCTGCAAGGCTGACTGCAAACAGCAGCCCCGATGCCACCAACATGGACAAGAGCTTCACGGAAAATATTCCGTTTATCAAAATGGCGGTTAAAAAGGCGGCAAAAACCGCTGCACCCCCCAGCAGCGGCGTAGCGGCGGCATGAATCTTTCTCGAATCCGGTTGATCAAGAATATTCAATCGTTTGGCCAGCCATCCGCAAACCGGTGTCAGACAAAATGAAACTGCAAATGACAAAAGCAACATATAAAGCCACCGATAGCCTAAATCCATAAAGTATCTTCTAACCATGGGAATGACTAAAGCCCAGCAGAGCAAAAACACGGGAAGATAAATCGACAGGCGAAAAAATCTGTTATTAATAATTGTTTGCACCATTAACCTCTTGATTTGTTTCAATGAGCGATTGAATTACGCCAGCGCTCTCTTTTTCAGTAAGCGATGGATATATTGGAATAGAAAAGGACTCATGCCAAACCTTGTCGGTTACGGGGTAGCCATCCCGTTTTAAATACCGGTGAAGCGGCGTGTGCACCGGTCGGGCACACCCGACCCCTTTGGCTTGGAGACCCCGGATCCAGGGTCTTGCGTCGGCACCCACACCGATGACGTATCTGAAATAAATGTGCCCGCTTTGCCGGGGCGGAAGCCGCAGGTCAAGCGATGCCAGAGCGCTGTAATATTTCTGGGCGATAGCCCTGCGGCGGCGGATAAAATTATCGAGCCGGTTTAATTGACACAGACCGATGGCCGCCTGGATGTCCGTCATTTTATAATTGAATCGGATCTGATAGGCGTCGGTTTTGTCATATTGCCTGTATCTCCTGACATGTTGAATCAACTCCTTCGAGTTTGAGACGATCATACCCCCTTCACCCGTGGTCAGCACCTTGGTAGCATAAAAAGAGAAGATGGCGGCCTGTCCCTTTGTGCCGACCTGTTTTTGATGGTAACCGGCACCGGCGGCTTGGGCACAATCTTCGATGATCGGGACATCCAGTCCTGATAAACTTTCCAGATCGGCTGCCAGGCCAAACAAATGGGGAACGATAATCGCCCGGGTGCGCCGAGTCAGGCGGTTTTTTACATCCACCGGATCAAGGTTATAGGTCGCCGGATCGATTTCTGCCAGCACCGGCCGGGCACCGACGTAGTTGACTGCGTTCAGCAGGGCACTGCAGACATAACTGGGTATAATCACCTCGTCTTTGGGTCCGATCTTCAGGGCCAGCAGGGTCAGATGCAGGGCGGCTGTGCCTGAACTAACGCTTGCGGCATAACCAACATTTAGTTTCCGGGCAAATGCAGTTTCAAATTTTGCCGCCATCTGCCCCTGGGCAAGTTGACCTGATTCCAGAACCTCAGAAACCCGTTGGATTTCCTCACGGCCCAGGGTCGGTCGCGAATGCGGGATTATGGGTGTAGTCTGTTTGTCGGGGGGTAGCAATTTATCCATCATGGCAGTTAGAGTAACTTATATGAAATGATATAGGTTGAGCGGTTCAGGGTTCAGGGTTCAGGGTTAAAAAATGTCGGTTGCAAGGATTAATCGAGAATTCAGCGCCTCTTGTTGCTTCACCCATTGGGTGATCGTTGCAGCTGCCCAAAAATCGGCAGCAATAAAGCGCCCCGCAATAAGCGGAACATGGTATTCAGGTCAAGGCGAATAAACTGTTGCTTAAAGCTTTTATAACCTTGAACCCTGAACCTTGAACCCTGAACCCCTCAAATGTTGATGAATAGTCTTAATGCCCTGAACGCCTCGGCAAACTTCACCCGTCCCTGGGTACCGCGAAAATTGGCTGTTGAACGGGCCAGCTCGATTATAGTGAGATCTTCAATGTTGGTTTTCTCGATTTGCGAGCGGTGCGCTTCCAGCGCCTTTATCTTGCGGTCGATCGTGTCGGAGATATCGATAAAAATTTGGGGGTTGAAATTCTGAGTGGTGGGACCTTCGAAAAAGAGAACGTTTTGGATATAGCGCGTTGCTGAAATGACGACCTGGGCCAGATGGCGATGGTCTTGATGCGTATCATCCGGGGAATGACAAAAAATAAAATCCGGCTTTATCTCCGCAATGACGGTCTCAACCTGATTGATTATATCTTTGTTCACCTCGAGGTAGGTATCCTCATAATTGCCCCAGAAAATTCGCCGGATACCCATTATTTCCTGGGCGTCAAGCTGTTCGGCCTTCCGGATCCTGTTGGGAGCACCGAGACCGCCTTCGGTCATTATCAACAGAAATAAATTGTGGCCCCTGTCCGCATATTTTATCAGTGAACCGCCGCAACCGAACTCAATATCATCCGGATGGGCGCCGATTGCCAGAATGTTCATTTTTTTCATTTAGAGCCTCTATCTGTTTAAAGTATCAGGTCCTTAATTGTGATTTTTTTAAATTTCGTGGCATGAAACACTGGTAACACATTGTATTGCCCTGATGGAAGGGATGCTGGATGCTGGTTTCTGCCTGCCCGCCATCGCGAGCCGCTCAGGCGAGGCGGGCGGGGATACTGGTTTTTAAAGGTAATTATCCTTTTTTATCCAGCATCAAGTATCCAGTATCTTTTTACTTTGCATAAGCGTTCGGTTTTAATAATTTGTCATTTTTGGTTCCGGCTTGTCGGGGTTAGGATTATACTCTCTTATCTTTTGAAGGCTGCCAGGACCGCAATTAAATAGCAAGTCAACGATGGACAGGTGAGACTGGAAATCACCGAACAGTTGAGGATAAACGGGGTGTTTGAAATCCTGGACGATCACCTGGATACCTCTTTCTCGGAAACGCTCCAGATCCATGTATTGCGTACCGTCGCGACCGGATAGATAGGTATCGCCCCCCAGCGTCCTGCAGATATCAATAAGGCGATCCGTAGGATCATCACTCAATTGCAGCTCCGAAGCACGTGCAAAGGTTTTCATCCCTATATTCAGCATTCCCAGCAATTGTTGAACAAGATATATATTTAATTCAGCCAGGAACTCCCACTCATTCGAATACAGGTCTTCAAAAAAACTTAAAAATTCATCGAAAAAAGGTGCCTTGCCATAATTGGTGATCAAGGCCTGAAGGTGTTTTTTCTTCCAATTGGCCGTATTGTTGACCCTGACAGTATTGATCTTCTGGGGGAATCTGTAAAGCACAGGAGCTGTCAACCACTGCCATCCGTGGGTGGATTTGATACGGTTGCGGTTTTGCCATTCATTTTTCTTGTACTGAACATTGTCTAAAAAACAAAAAGCATCGGCTTTATCGATTTTGTCAAAATATCCCAGCCACGGAAGATACTGGGGCTGATGCACGGCAACAATCAATATTTTCCTCACCTCTTTCTAAACAGTTTATCTATATAGCCTCTAGTATCGTGTCCCCGGAATAAGTTTAAAACATCATAGAGCGGTCTGAAAGCCTTTTGCTCGCACCGGCGATCATTTTGGGGACGCCTGCTGCAGCAGGGCTAAATCAAAAGAACTCGACCTCGCTTACGCTCGGGACTCAGACAGCTTTTGATTTTTTACGCCCCGCTGCAGCAGGCGTCTTAATCCCAAAATGCTCAATGGCGCTCGCAAAAACCTTTCAAACCTTGTGCCGAATTTTGTTTAGGTTTAGTGGAACACAACTCTAGCAGTAATTTCAAAACTTTAGATTAGGCCCAAGGGCAAGGCGTTCCGTGGATTTAAAGCGGAGCGTATACGCAAGTACGTGAGCATTTCAAGCCGCGGAACAACACGGCCATTGGACGCTAGCCCGCCAAAGTACTCTGGCGGGTAAAATGCATTTTTGAGATAGCTTCTAGTTTTTGGTGACGAATATCGGATTGGAAATCAGCTTACCGTGGGTACTATCACGTACTTCAACCCGGTAAAATGTCTTTCCGCTCCAGTTGTCGTGGTCAGCAAAGTGAAATTCCAGGGGCGTCAAACCCCCAAACGATTGCCAGGTCTTGCCTCCCCTGATCAAAGAAACATGGACGGTCATGCGTTGATTATCGAAAGCCGATACCCTGCCCTCCAGGACCGGAATACTTTTTAAATACAGTTCCTGGCCCATTACCACTTTTTTGGCGCTAATCGTATCCATAACCTCAAATTTGTCCAAAACCAGCCTGGATTCATTTGATTTCCGTACGGCATAGACCCGGCCCTTTGAGAGCGCCTCGAGAACGTCATCCGCGCTTTTCGTTTTAACCATAAATATTGTCTGGAAAGTATCCAATTGCACACCCCTTTTTTCTTTGTGAAAATCAGCGCCGGCGATTGCCCATGCCCCTGTCCGCCGCAAACCTTGACAGTAAGCGTTAAGGATCCGATCCCATTGTTTGCCGGGTTTGGTGGCCGTGATCGTATCACCGTAAATTGCCGAAAAGCCCGTATAATTTTTGGCGCTAATAAGATCGTTCACGTAATGTTCGGTTTTTAGATTTACAGGGCCCAGGCGGACCCCGTCAGCAGAATAATTCGATTCGGGATGGGCCCAGAAAGTGAGACCTTGCCGTTGGGCAACATAGTCAATAACCTCCTGGTAAGGTTCGATTCCCTGGTCACCGTGATAGGGGTTAAATCGGGAACTTTGAAACGGGTGATGATTTATAAGCAAAAATAGGCTGGTGATACACCGGCAAACAGGCTTGCTCGTGTCTCCTGCCGATGAATCCGGCCTGGCAGACGCAATTCACCAAATTTTAAAGGATCCGGAAAAGGCCCAAAGCATGGGACGAAAAGGTAAAGCCCGCTGCCAGCGGTTCAGCGTGGAGTCCATGGTGAAAAAACTTGATACGCTTTACACAGACCTTATTAACAATGCCAATTAGATTGATACTTCCCTTGCTGGTGGCATTATTGTTTCCGGCCAAGACTGTTTTGGCCCAGGAATTTATGCAGCTGCCGGGGGTTATCCATGTCCATACGACATTCAGCTCAGGTAAATATACAATTGAACAGCTGGTTTCGAAAGCCAAAGATAAAAAACTGGAAGTGCTGGTGTTAACCGATCATGACCTGGTAGCCATGGAATACGGTTTAGCGCCGTTGCGGAACATTATCAAAAAACGAGAAAAGAGAAAATCAGTTATTCAAAAAGGACCCCAGATTTATCTGTCCGAAATAACACGGCAAAACAACCTCCAAAACGACGTTATCATAATCCCGGGGGTCCAATCCTCCCCCTTTTATTACTGGACCGGGAGTCCATTTAAAAAAAATCTTTCGGCCCATAATTACCGTAAAGAACTCCTGCTGATCGGAATGCAGAATCCGTCGGATTATCGGCAACTGCCGGTACTTCATAACGGGTACTCCAAACGTTATTTTTGGCGTTTACTTCCCAGGAGGTGACCAATTTTTCTATG
>CAMYNZ010000260.1 GCA_947259865.1 uncultured Desulfobacterales bacterium
AAGACCCCCGGAGTATGGATCTCATTATACAAAATCTTGGCGCAACAACGATTCCCTGGCCTTACAAAACCGATTGTTGTGGGGCCAGTCAGGTGCTTTCACGTCCGGACATCGTGTCTCAGTTGGCCGGAAAGATTTTAGATATGGCCCAGCGGGTCGGTGCTCAGGCTGTGGTGGTATCCTGCCAGATGTGTCAGGCCAATCTGGATATGCATCAGGAAACAATCGGAGATGACTGGGGCAAGCGTTTTTCGTTGCCGATTTATTATTTTTCCGAGCTGATCGGGCTGGCCTGCAATGTAAAAGGCGTGAAGAAATGGCTTTCCCGACACATCTCGGATCCATTTCCGCTTCTACGGGAGCTAAAGCTCTTCTAATATATGGTATTGAGCAAAGATAACATGATTAAGCCTTTTGAAAAAATCGGATCGGTTTCTGTTATCGGAGGTGGGATCGCAGGAATACAGACCGCTTTGGATATCGCCAATTCCGGCTTTAAGGTGAATCTAATAGAAGAAAAGCCAAGCCTGGGTGGCGTTATGGCTCAGCTCGACAAGACCTTTCCCACCAATGATTGCTCTTCCTGCATGATGGGACCCCGGCTGGCGGAATTGGCCAACCACCCCAATATCGAAATCATGGCTTACACCGACGTTCTTGATTTGGATGGGCAGCCCGGTCATTTTCAACTGACCCTGAAAAAGAAAGCCCGGGCCGTAGATCCGGAAAAATGTGTCGCCTGCAATATATGTGCTGAAAAGTGCCCGGTAAAGGTGCCGGATCCGTTCAATTTGGACTTGAGTCAACGCAAAGCCATATATATTCCTTATCCTCAGGCGGTTCCCCTGGTTTACACCATTGATAAGAAACACTGTATCTATTTCAAGAAAGGAAAATGTCGAGTTTGTGAAAAGGTTTGCAAAACCAAAGCGGTCGATTTCAACCAGGAAGATAAAATCGTAAAATTGGACACCGGCGCCGTGATCCTGGCCGGAGGCTTTGAGACCTTTGATGCGCGTATTAAACCCGAATATGGCTATGGACGTTGGCCCAATGTCATCACCAGCTTGGACTACGAGCGAATACTTTCGGCGGCCGGTCCATTTCAAGGCCGCATCCAGCGTATCTCCGACGGCACCCCTCCCCGGCGAATCGCCTGGATTCAATGTGTTGGGTCCCGCGACAGTCATATTGGAAAAGATTACTGTTCTACGGTTTGCTGTATGTCCGCCACAAAACAAGCCGTGATCACCAAGGAACACGACGGCAAGATCGACACCACCATTTTTTTCATCGACATGCGTGCCCAGGGTGAAGGGTTTGATCGTCTTTACGAGCGATCCAAAACCGAAAATAACGTTCGTTATGTTCGGTCCATGATCTCCCGGGTGATTCCCAATCCGGAGGATGACACGTTATCTATCGCTTATGCGCCTCCGGGTCGTCCTATGCAGGACGAGGTGTTTGACCTGGTCGTTTTATCGGTTGGCCTGTGTCCGAATCCCGCTGCCGTCCGATTAGCAGGCCGCATCGGCGTTCAATTAAATCAACATGGTTTCTGCGCATCCGATCCTTTGGATGTGGTTACCACTTCAAGACCGGGCATCTATGTTTGCGGCGGATTGCAGGGACCCAAAGATATTCCGGGTTCTGTTCAACAGGGCAGCGGTGCGGCTGCAAAGGCTACAGCACTGTTGGCCGATGTGAGAGGATCGCTGGTTGCTCCGATACCCAAGGTTGCTGAGCAAGATGTGGCCGGCCGGGAGCCCCGGATCGGTGTTTTTATTTGCCACTGCGGTATCAATATTGCCGGTGTCGTCGACGTTAAAGCCGTTGCCGATTATGCCCGTTCCCTTGACAATGTGACCTATGCCACCGATTGTATGTTTGCCTGCTCAACCGATCAGCAACGGGATATCAAGCAGACCATTAAAAAGTATGAACTCAATCGTGTAGTGGTGGCGGCCTGCACTCCCCGGACCCATGAACCCCTTTTCCGCAATACGTTGCGTGAAGCAGGGCTCAATCCCTACCTTTTCGAACTTGCCAATATCCGTGAACACGATTCCTGGGTTCATCAGAAGGAACCGGAACCGGCAACGGAGAAGGCAAAAGACCTTGTTCGCATGTCGGTTTCTCGCGCCCGTCTTCTGGAGCCGCTGCAGGATACCTCTTATAAGGTGGTTCAACATGCGCTGGTCATCGGGGGCGGTCTGGCCGGACTCACCGCAGCACTCTCATGCGCCCAGCAAGGCTTCGGCGTGACATTGGTAGAACGAACAGCCGAATTGGGGGGCAATGCCCGCGCGCTTTACTACACCGAAGATGGTGCTCAACCGGCAGCTTACCTTGAGAAACTCATTCAAGACGTTGAAAATCATTCTTTGATAACTGTACACAAAGAAGCTGAGGTAGTTTCTCTAACGGGCAGTTGCGGCAATTTTTCGACAACAATTTCCGCTGAAAACCAGACCCTAACCATCTCCCACGGTGTTGTGCTGGCAGCCACAGGCGGTGAAGAGTATAAACCATCAGACAATCTTTATGGCCAGCACCCCGCAGTAGTGACGCAAAAAGAATTTGAATCTTTGCTGGTCACGCAACCAGACAAAGCAAGCAAATTGACGCGAGTTTCCATGATTCAATGTGTCGGATCCCGCGAACCTGAAAATCCCTACTGCAGCCGGGTTTGCTGCACGGCTGCCATTAAGAACAGCTTGAAGTTAAAAGCGCTGAACCCAAAAGCTCAAATATCAGTTTTGTATCGAGACATACGTACTTTTGGATTGAGAGAAACTTATTACACAGAGGCGCGAGGGCAGGGGGTAAGGTTTTATCGATTTGAAAGAGAACAAAAACCCCGGGTGGTATCTCAAGGCGAGACCTTACAAATTTCAGTCTTTGATACCCATTTGCAGACAGCGGTTCAACTGGAGGCCGACCTGTTGGTGTTAAGTGCGGCTATCCGTCCCTGTTCAGAAAGCAGGCGGCTTGCCGATGTATTGCGCCTTCCATTTGATGAGGATGGTTTTTTTATGGAAGCCCATCTCAAACTCAGGCCACTGGATTTTGCTGCAGCAGGCTTTTATCTTTGTGGTTTGGCCCAGGGTCCCAAATTTGCGCACGAATCCATCGTCCAGGCCCATGGCGCCGTCTCACGGGCAGTTACGGTACTTTCAAAAAAAGAGATAAAAGCCGAGGGAATGATAAATCATGTGGACGCGGGACTTTGCAGGGCCTGCGGAGAGTGCCAAAAGGCGTGCGGTTTTGAGGCGATCAAAGTCGAGGCTATCGCAGAAGGTCGCGAACTGGCCGTGGTAACGGCGTCTTTGTGCACGGGCTGTGGGGCCTGCAATGTGGCCTGTCCCACCGGTGCAGCATCGTTGGCCCATTTTCAGGATGAGCAAATTAATGTGATGATAAAGGAGTCGGGGTGATCGGTTCGGGTGAGTTTGCTTACGATGAGTAAGCGGCTCGGAAAGGGATTTAACAAGCTTTGGGATAGATAACTAATGTTGCGAGTTACGCGTTCCGGGTTACGGGTCTCGATTTATATTTTTTTTAACACGCAACTCGAAACTCGAAACCCGCAACAAAAATTAGACACACCGCTTCAAGGTTGCTCCATGAATCAAATAGCTTTTGATTCGTAAGCGACCAGTGATATTTTTCATAAAGGAATATTGCGTGTCTTCCGCTGATCAACTAAAAATTGTGGCCTTTGTCTGTCATTGGTGTGCTTATGCCGGGGCCGATTTGGCCGGGGTGTCCCGTATGCAATATCCCCCCAATGTGCGGCTGATCCGTCTCATGTGTACCGGAAGAATTAATCATGGCTTCCTGCTGAAGGCCTTTGTGGCGGGCGCGGACGGCGTATTGGTGTCCGGTTGACACATCGGTGACTGTCATTACCTGGATGGTAACGTTAAATGTCAAAAGGTGATTGAAGAAACCTGGGAAATCCTGAGCCTACTGGGTGTGGATAAGCGACGTCTGCGGCTAAAATGGATTTCAGCCTCAGAGGGAGGCGTCTTTGCCGAGGAGATTCGTTCTTACCTCCAGGTCCTTCGGGAGCTCGGTGAAAATACGTTCAAAGAAAGATTAGAAATATAGATAGCTTCGGTTGTCCATCGGTTGGCCGGGGCCTGATAGAACAGACCATGAAACTTACCGAAAAACAGATCGAATACTGCATGGAATGCGGCGTGTGTACGGGGAGCTGTCCCGTAAGCAGTGAAATTTCCAGCTTTTCGCCCAGACAGATTATACGGCGAACCACTATGGAGCCGGATAGGAAGCTGATTCAAAGTCGGGAGATTTGGTCCTGCCTGGGTTGTGGAAGCTGCAGTCAGCGATGTCCCGTAGGAATCGATTTTAACGAATTTATCAGTTTTCAGCGGCAAGAAGCGCGCAAAGATGGCAATTTGCCCCAGGAAAGCCACCACAGTATACTCCAGCTGGTCACCGATCTTCAAACCCGAAACGTCAAACAACGTCGCACCGCCTGGGCCTCCAAGGCGGGTTCCTTTAAAGACAGCGGGGAATATTTTTATTTTGTAGGCTGTCAGCCGTATTTTGACGTGACATTCCGGTATATGAATCTATCGCCCCTGGATACGGGACGAAGTGTACTGAAATTGCTCAATGTGATGGGCGTGGAACCCGTGATCAGCAATGATGAGCGCTGTTGCGGTCACGATGCACTGTGGAGCGGAAACAAAGAAGTCTTTTTGAAGTTGGCCCGCTGGAATCTGGCGGTGATAAAATCCAGTGGTGCTAAAACAGTTCTTTTCAGCTGTCCGGAAGGTTATTTTACCTTTAAAAATCAATACCCGAAATATTTCGGAGAACTCCCATTTGAAGTGTTGCATCTGACGGAGTTTTTGGCACGCGAACTACCGAAAATAAACCTCTCCTTTAATTCGGCTTCCGACGCCACGGTTACCTATCATGATCCCTGCCGGCTGGGGCGTTTGGCAGGGATTTATGAAGCTCCCCGTCAACTCTTAGAGCTTATCCCGGATATCCGGCTGGTGGAAATGGAGCGTAATCGGGAAAATGCACTTTGTTGCGGAACCAGTGCCTGGATGGAATGTTCGAATTGTTCAAAAGCCATTCAGAACACGCGGCTGCTGGAAGCCATGCAGACCGGTGCCCAAACGCTTGTTACCACGTGTCCCAAATGCCAGATTCATTTCCAGTGTGCCCAGAGCGGTTCAGAATCGGATTTTACGGTGGCCGATCTTTATACCTATTTGTATAAACATCTGGATGATGGTAGGGCGGTCAGCACTTTATAACAGGCACCAGCGCTGGTACTGATATTGGCTCGAATCCGCGAGGGGGATATAACTAGCGGACAGTGCAGGCGCCAAATACGACATAGGCTTTCCCGTCACCGGAGGCAGCCAGGACCATTTTACCGGTTTCTTTGGATATCGTCATACTCCAGCCCAAACCGTCGTCTACCCCTTCCACACCT
>CAMYNZ010000261.1 GCA_947259865.1 uncultured Desulfobacterales bacterium
TGATTTTTGTGCTTTTTGTGCCTTTTTGTGGCCATATCAATTTTGGTCATTAAATGATTCGGATTTCGGATTTTATCTAAAGTGGCTACACTTATGTGACATACCAGGATCGTCACTTGGGCCACACAATGCCTATTTTTTTCATCCTGGATTCAAGGGTTGTCGGTTTCAGGCCCAATAATTTGGCAGCACCTCTTTCGCCGCTGACGCGCCAGGAGGTTTTTTCCAGTACATCGATGATATGGTTGCGCTCAACCACTTCAAGCTTAAAGGTTTTTGCTGCATCGGGAGATGACAAGACAGGGGGTACCAGTTTCAGCGTTTTACCTGTACTGATAATCATAGCATTTTCAATTATATTTCTGAGTTCTCTGATATTTCCGGGCCACGGATAGCGGTACAGGGCATCAATACTTGGTTGGGAAATTTTCTCTATGGTCTTGCCAATGCTTTTTTCGTACTCTTTAACAAGGGACCAAACCAGCATCGGAATATCCTCAATTCGATCCCGCAGGGGAGGAACGGTGATTGGGAATACGTTCAAGCGGTAGTACAGATCTTCGCGAAATTTGCCCTCCGATACAGCCCTGGCAAGATCCCGGTTGGTGGAAGCGATGATACGCACGTTGACACTGATGGTCTGTGGATTTCCCAGGCGCTCGAATTGACCTTCTTGAAGCACTCTCAAAAGTTTGGCCTGCACATCCAAAGGCAGTTCGCCGATTTCATCCAGGAAAATGGTTGATCCATCAGCGATTTCAAATCGACCGATTTGACGGGTCATAGCACCGGTGTATGCTCCCTTTTCGCGCCCGAATAACTCGCTTTCAATCAGCGTTGCCGGCAGGGCAGCGCAGTTGACTTTTACCATCTGGCGATTTTTGTATTTGCTTAATTTGTGAATCGATCGCGCCAAAAGCTCTTTACCGGTGCCGGTTTCACCGAGTATAAGCACCGTAGAGTCGGTTTTGGCAACTTGCTCTGCCCGGTTTAGCATTTCCATGACAGGTTTACTTCTGCCGATGATTTCTTCATGCCTGTAATTGACTTCAATCTCTTCACGTAAATAGATGTTTTCCTGCTCTAAGCGATCCTTTAATTGTTTAATTTCATTAAATGCTTCACCGATTTTATCATCGGCTCTTTTACGTAACAGTGCATTGGAGAATATCTGTGTCAGAAGTTTACATCGCTGTATTAGGGCCTCTGGCCATTTTTGCTCCCTCCTCATTGAAGAAAGGGTGATTCCACCCTGCACGACCCCGGCTGCCTCCAACGGAAAAAACATGGCCGATTGGATTCCCTCTTTCAGAAGGTACTCCTTTTCTGCCTGCGCTTCATCCGGCAATTCCGTTGGCTGCGAAAAACAGACAATTTCTCCGCCAAGCAACTTTTGGGTAAACCAGGGTTGATGGGGGCTATAAAGAATACGGGGAGAATGTTTGATACCCTCTCTGGCCGAAGAATGGGTCAGTGTCAACTTCTTATGGTCACGGGAAAATTCAAACAGATTCCCGCGATCAAGATCCAGATTCTGCACAACGAGCTGAAGACCGCGTTCAATGTTCTTATCGATCTCTGATGCTTTAATATCGATAAAACTTGCGGATAGGTTGGATAGCATATCCTGGAACTGCAGCTGATCATAAAGTTCTTCCTGGGAACGAATACGAAACAGCGTAGCTCCAATTATGTCGGCCACGATCTTCAAACGATTCACTATGGGCGGTGGGTATTCACGTGGATGATCGAAGGTGTCCAAACCAAGCATCCCGACGGATTGTTCTTGAACGCTTACAGGCACAACAGCGCCGGAGGTAATCCCATTGCGCTCGAGCCAATGGCGCAACTCTTTTGCTTCATCGGGCAGTCCGGCCAACCCCGGGCCTGCGATGATCACCCCACCATTCCGAATGTGTTGTGCCAGCCAAGGGATAACGGAGGTGAAGTCGACTCCGAGTATGTAGGGTGGAATCGCGACGCCTTCGGGTGTCCAAATGTTTTCTATTTGTAAACTTTTCATGTCACCCGATAAATGACCAAAGAATGCTCTCTCGGTTCCGAGAAACCGGCCAAGGGCCTGGAGCGTTGAATTGATTGAATCTTCGAGTTGCTCCGGCCCCGTCTGCGCCAATTGTGCCGCAATGTCGGCGATCACTTTTTCGAACTCGAGTTGCTCGGCGAGTGCCTGCTCTACTCGCTTGTTTTCTGTAATATCGATCGCAATGCCGCCCAGAAGCTTTTTCCCGGACTCCAGTTTGATCGGAAACTTGATGTCCCTGCGCCAACGTGTGTCACCAATATCTGCAGTTTCCCATTCTTCAGTTATCCTTGGAATATCTTCACTTAACACTTTTCTATCCAGCGCGATCAGCATGTCGGCTATATCTGATGGCCATAAATCCCGAGTAGTCTTTCCAATAAATTCCTCCGGTTTTTTTTTCACACTTATTAATGCCTCTGGGTTGGCATAGATGTGGATATCGTTTTCATCTTTGATGTAAACAGCAGCCGGCATATTATCCATAAAAGCCCGGAATCGTTCCTGGCTTTCTTTCAGTTTCACGTCGAGTTGCTTCAATTCGGTAATATCGTGAACATTGGTCACAACGGCGGGAACCTGACCGTCTGCTTCCCGGAGCGGATAATAACGGGCATCCATGTAGCGACGTCCCCATCCGGGGAAATCAATCCATTCCTGATAATTGACATTTTTACCGGCAAAGCATTGTTTGTAATGGGATTTCATAATCGTTTCAAAGAATTTGCGCCCAAACAATTCAGATACGGATTGTCCGATGATCTCATTGGCTGATTTTTTAAATGCCTGGCAGTAGGGTTCATTGACATACTGGTAAATAAAATTTCGGTCTACCAGACCGATGGGGTTATTGGTTGATTCGACGATATGTCTAAACTGCTTTATTTCATCTGTGCGTTCCTCAACTTGCGTTTCGAGATTTGTTCTCAAACGACTCAATGCTAAATGGGTATCGACCCGAGCCCGTACCTCATCCGCCTGAAATGGCTTGGTAATAAAGTCCACGGCTCCAGCAGTAAACCCTTTGACTTTATCTTCCAACTCGTCCAGAGCGCTCAGAAATAGAATCGGTATGCCTGATGACTTTTCATTCGCCTTTATCTGCCGGCACACTTCGAAACCATCCATCCCGGGCATTTTGACATCCAATATAATTAATTCCGGAGGTTTGGTGTCGATTACGGTCAAAGCCATTGGTCCGTCCGGGACACCCCGCACCTCGTAGCCCTGGTTGGTCAGCATGGAAGACAGGGTATTTAGGCTCGGCAGGTCATCATCTACAATAAGGACGTCTCCTCGTGCAGAATCCGTTTGTTTGTTAACCATCCCTTTTCTCCTTTTCAGTCAAGGCGATGATTTTAGAGAACTGATATTGACTGACAAGATCGGCCAAGGCGTCGGCCACATGCCTTAAATCCGGTGGTATTTGCTCCAACAGATCGAGCAGTTGTTTTGACATCGCGCCTCTGGCAGCCGTATTTATCTGTTGAACCAGATCATTTGGCAAACCAGCCAAATTGGCAGAAGTCAGAACCGGAGAAACCTTTTTTTCAACCGGTGTTTGAATGTCTTGATAAATATAACTAACTTCCAAGTATTGAGCCATTTTGTCGAAGATCTCTTCCTCCTGGAGGGGTTTACGCACAAAGTCATCACAGCCCGCTACCAGAAATTTTTCCTGGTCTTCGTCAAAGGCACTAGCGGAAATGGCAATAATGGGAACTCGCTTCGCTCGTGCTGAAGGCTGAAGGCTGAAAGCTGAAATTTGAGCGGAGTTTTCCTCATGGAGCTTTGAGCCTTGAGCTTTGAGCTCGCGCTCGCGAATGCGGCGCGTTGCTTCCAGTCCGTCCATAACCGGCATCCCAATGTCCATCCAGATCAAATGTGGCTGCCAGCTTTCAAACAGAGCTACTGCTTCTTGTCCATTGACTGCTTCATTCACGCTAAAACCCACCTGCTCCAGCATCTCGCGCAATAAGGATCGGCTGTCATGAATATCTTCTGCTATCAAAATCCGATACTTTAGCTGGTCCGGCTTCAATCCGATTACCCGGTGTACAATAGGTTGTGTCTGACTTTCAGATTCATAGGCAAACTCAAACGGCAACTCGACGGAGAACGTTGTTCCTTTGCCCTGTGTACTTGTTACGGAAATTGTGCCACCCATCAGTTGAACGTGCTGCTGGACTAAAGCCAGACCCAAACCAGTGCCTTGGCGGGAATATCCATCATCGGCGATTTGTGCAAAGGGTTCGAAAATTTTTTCGATATTTTCTGGGGCGATACCAATACCGGTGTCTGTCACTTCAATAAAGAGTGCTTGTTTTCCGTCGTCCGTTGTCCGTCGTTCACCGTTTGCATCTTTCTCGTGACTCGTTATTCGTAAATTTATACCTCCTGTATCAGTATACTTTATGGCGTTGCCCAGAAGATTGGTCAATATCTGATGGAGTTTTCTCTCATCAGCATTTACGTATTCGGGCAGAGCAGAGTCACGTTTCACAATTAATCTCAAACCTTTCTTCTGAGCACGCAAACGGATCATTTCTTCTGCGGTGTCAAGCATACAATTTAAGCTGAAACTTGTCTTTACCATGTGGCTACGCCCGGCCTCAATCCTTGATATCTCCAATACATCATTGATTAAACCGAGCAGATGCTCACCGCTGCGGCGGATGACTCCGATGCTCTGTTTATATTTCTCCGGTAGTTCGACGTCGTGCTTCAGTAGCTGACCGTAACCGAGAATCGTATTGAGCGGTGTGCGCAGCTCATGGCTCATATTGGCCAGAAAGGTGGTCTTGGCTGTATTTGCGATATCGGCGGCCTCCTTGGCTTTTCTAAGTTCGTCCGTGCGTTTAGCGACTTTCAATTCAAGAGAGCTATGGGCCTGCTGCAGCGCCTCCTCCCGGGTTTTAACCGCATCAATCATGGATTTAAAACTGTTTCCGAGGTCGTCGATCTCCGTGTAAGAATGCGGTGTAGGTTTGTAAGAATAGTCCCCATCCGCAATACGTTTGGAATCTTCGGTGATTTGCAGCAGCGGGTTTAGCGCTTTTCGCAAACTACCTATAGCAACACTTAGCGCAAGCAGCATTGCGGTCGAAATACCCACCCAAATAATATTTTTTAATCGGTTAACCGGCGCAAGGGCTTCGGCTGACGTCTGAACGACCGCGACCAACCAGCGTGTCTTAGGAACAATCACCACACTGCCAATCTTTTCTTCTCCCCTGAAATGGTATCGGAATGAACCTTCGTTTCCGGCCATACCCGCCTTTATCAAGGCCAGATTCTTTACGTTCAATCGTTCTGATACAATTGCTCTTTTTCGATGTGCAATAGCAGTACCGTCATTATCTGCAATTGCGGCGTATCCATGTTCTACTATTTTCACCCGATCTATAACATCGCTCAGGGCGGACAGATTGAGATC
>CAMYNZ010000262.1 GCA_947259865.1 uncultured Desulfobacterales bacterium
AGTAAACATTGCTCCAATGGCCACCGCCTGGATGATGAAACCGGATGCCACGATGTTGTAGCCATAGAAATATCTTGCGGTCACGCTACCTCCTTAGAACGGGTTTACGTCTGATCATACGCTTTATTTTATATTCCATCACAGCCGTGTTATCCTGATTTATTACACGCTGGAAAAAAGTAACGATCCCGCGATCGGTCTTTTGGGTTTCCCGCTTCGCCACAACCGCTATTTTTACCGTGATCGTATCGCCGATAAAAACCGGTTTCAGGACCTTTAGCGTAACCTCCAGAAAAGCCATACCCGTCCCATGCAAAATACCCGACAAAATGGTCAGACCCTCGGATACAGAAAATGTCAGGGCCCCGGGGACGATTCGCCCGCCATAGGGTGTCTCCGCAGCGACGTAAGCCTGATCCATGAAAAGCGGTTCAAAAAAGCCAAAGGATGAGATAAAATTGATATGATCGGTTTCTGTTATGGTTCTTGAATTGGTAACATAGTTCCTGTCAGTTAAGAATTCCTCAAAATACAATCCGTTCTTTATGGAATGACGATCTGGAGATTTCGGATCCATTTTTCTCAGGCCTAAAGCGCCCCTAACGCATGAATAATTTTAGTCAGCACCTCACCGGCTTTTGCTCGAATAAGTACATCGCTCATGCTGTCACATGGCGTTTCGGATAGATTGACAATGGCCAGGAAAGCGCCCTGGTTTTTGGCATAATACGGCATCTGGGCAGCGGGTTGTACCACCAGGGTGGATCCAACCACCATAAAAAAATCACAGTCCCGGGAGAGTACGGCTGCTTTTTCCACTTGCGCCGCAGGCATTGCCTGACCGAATGAAATCGTATCCGGTTTTAAATAACCGCCGCACGCACATTCAGGGGCAGACTCGCCCTCGGTCAAGCGTTTGTAAACATCATCTATTGGAGAAAGCCGGCGGCAGCTTATACAGCGAATACGGCGGGTGTTGCCGTGCAATTCGACAATCACCTCATCCGGCAAACCGGAGGCCTGGTGCAAGCCATCCACATTTTGGGTAATGACCGATTCCAGCAGACCCGACCCGTGAAGTTTGGTCAGGGCCTTGTGGGCCGGGTTGGGATCGGCTTGCATTAAATCCCGGTAAAGTGTTAGCCATTTTTGCCAATATTCCTTCCGGGCCTTTAGGGAGGACATGAACTCGTCAAAATAAACCGGTCGAAATTTGTCCCAGATGCCTCCCTGACTGCGGTAATCCGGAATTCCCGACTCCGTAGATATGCCGGCCCCGGTGAACACAACATTTTTGCCGCCTTCTTTTATTTTTCGGGCAATCAGAGTGATAAGGTCTTTCATATACGCCACAGGTGTTGAGGAATTGCTGCCCTAATCCCTTTTGATTAAAATATCGCGTTGAACACGTGAAGGGTCGGCAGCACCGACCATGGTCATCAGCCGCTGCAGCTCCCGGGTAATACCGCTAATAAGATTTTTTACACCGGCTTCTCCGCCGGCAGCCAGGCCATGCAAAATGGGGCGTCCTAAACCAATCAGGGATGCACCGAACGCCAATCCTTTCAAAACATCGCTTCCTCTGCGAAATCCGCCGTCTACCATGATGGCGACCTTGTTTTTTACAGCTGCTGCGATTTCATCCATCACCTGAAACGGGTGGGGCAGATAATCAAGGGTGTGTCCGCCATGGCTTGAAACTACGATGATATCTGCACCGGCCTCCACACACTTCACGGCATCCTTTCGGCTTAACACGCCCTTACAGGCCAGCGGTATGCCGATTCTCTTTTTTATTGATTCGATCTCTTTGGTCGTAAAGGGGGTGCACTGAAAACCCATTTCTTTGTCCCCCACTTTTGTGCCGACACCCACATCCACCTCAATACCCAGCCACGTGACACCGCTTTCTATTATGGTATCGATGTCTGCCTGCATCTTGGCGCGGTCTGAAAACGGCTTGACATTTGCCACCAAGGGCACACCGGTCCGGGCAATCTCTGTTAAATTCTTCGGTATGGGTGTTCCGGTCCACATGAGGCTTCCGGCCGCTTTCAAACCTCTTGCCAGCTGAAAAAGCGCATCATCAGCGATGGCCGGAATCGGCATTGTCATGGAAGACATAATAACCGGTGAGGTAAGTTTCACGCCCAGGACAGAACATGAGGTTTGCGCCTCCCGGGCATCGATGCATTGTTGCCGGAAGGTAAACCGATCAATAATGCGACGATCGTTTTGCCTGATGAAGCCGGTTTCTACATAATCGAGCAGGAAACCAAATTCCTTGCTCTCAAAAAATGCGGCTCCCTTTTGATAAATTTCAGTTAGATCCATTTGCACTCCTTTTCAATACCGGATTGAAAAACGGGTTATCTTTTGACAGGCGGTTTTAAGAAACATCATTTAGAAACCATTATCTGTAATTTACAAATCGGATGCGGTTTCGCCTTGATTTGACCAGATCATCCAGGGAATGGTATGTTCGTTATTCGTTAACATACGAAAATGGTGGCTGTAAATCTTTTTTCGTCTCAAAGGATACGGGGAAGCACATTTTGAGGACCGTATACGGTCAGGGGTACCTCCTATTTGTTGGATTTACCCAATGATGACCTGCCTAAATTGACTTTTTAGAAACTTTCTGATATTATTGGATAAAATCAACATGCCTATATAATTCCTGATTAATCGGGCCGTCCAACTCTGTGTTAAAGAGCAGCACACATGAAAATTGAATGTTCAAATTGCAAAACCGTTTATGATTTGGATGACAAAAAAATCCCAAACAAAAAAATTAAATTTAAATGTCGAAAATGTCAAAATCCGGTATATGTAAATAAAAAGACTGGTTCTGCCGGGGTGTCTTCACAGCCAAAGGAAATGGTTTGTCCCAAATGTCACCAACAGCAGGCCGTTTCCGATGAATGTGTTCATTGCGGCACGACAGTTGTACAACCCAGTCGCGATACAAAACCCAATGGAGATCTTCAACCCAAGCCAAAATTAGAAATTGAAACGCAGCCCCAGGGCCAACAGGCGGCCAACGAAGAAATCGTTAACTGCCCGAAATGCTCCATTGGACTTCGACCGGATGCCTTGGAATGCCACAATTGTGGCATCATCCTGGAAAAGTACAGAGCATTGGAAGCCAAAAAAAAACAAGCCGAGGTAGACGGACAGCAACCGGCTGGGGAAGATCCCGCCCAAAGCGAGGACGAGATAGCGTTAAAACAGGATCAACCCCGGCAGGAGCAGTAGAAATTGTTAAAGAAGACAATGCCCATCCCGACCGGGTCAAATAAAGCACCGGCATCAAGGAAATTTCAAATGAGCTGAATTTTTGTCCACACTACCGGCAACCTACCTGATCTGCAGATTAATACTACCTAAATAAGCGTAAACAATTCGACGGATCGGATAACAGGTCTTATGATATACTTTTAAGACGCCAAATATTCGAACCAGCTTCATCTGTCCGCGGGAATCGACCCGGGTAAATTTGACCGGTCACCGCGGCCGTTTAAATAAGCTTTTCCAATTTTTGAAGATACGGCCAGGGGGATTTACGAATGATTGACATTGTAAAACGCTTTTTCAGCAGCACCACCGCCGAAGATTCAAACGCTGCAAACCAGAAAATTCACCACGACCTGCGTGTTGCGACCTGTGCACTTTTTCTGGAGATGGCGCGCATAGACGAAACGTTCACCGAAGCGGAGATGGAAACGATTCTCACCATTTTGAAACAAAAATACGGTTTGTCCCAGGAACTCGCCGATGCCCTGGTTGCAGAAGCGGATAAAGAGCTGGCCGAAAGCGTTGACCTCTGGCGGTTTGCCAGACTGATCAATCAGAATTATACAATTGACGAAAAAATCGAGATCATCGAAATTTTGTGGCAAATGGTCTATGTTGACGGAAAAATGGACCGTTACGAACACTACCTGATGAACAAGCTCAAAAACCTGTTGCGCCTCTCACATGACCAGCTGATCGACACAAAGCTGAAGGTTTTGAACGCGAGTTGAATTTTTATGGAGAATATTGCGGGCTGGTTTCTCAACCGGTGGGCCCATTGGGCGTGATGTTTGCAGCCGCTGTTGAAATTCGGCAAACCCTGTGATAATGCACTGAACGCTTCCCCGGTTACAAAATACTATTCAGCTGGATCTAAAGTCTTGATCGATGTTGCCCGGAGGTTTCAATGAAGTTGTTACTGTTTAGTGATATCCACTCGGACACACGTGCGGCGTCGAATTTAGTCGACTTGTCCCAGGATGTTGATGCGGTTGTCGGAGCCGGCGACTATTGCATTGCCCGCAGCGGATTGGATGAAATTATAGAAGCGCTAAGAAAGATCAAAAAACCGACGTTACTGGTACCGGGCAACAGTGAATCGGAAGAAGAGCTCAAAACGGCCTGTATTTCATGGGAACATGCAAATGTGCTGCATAGCGGACTGAAAGTAATCGATGGGGTGCCCTTTTACGGCATCGGCGGCGGTATACCCGTAACTCCCTTTGGATCGTGGAGTTACGATTTTACCGAAGACCAGGCCCTGGAATTGCTGCGAGACTGCCCCTCCGGCGGTGTGTTGATAAGCCATTCCCCGCCCAAAGGGATTCTGGATCTATCATCCGATGGCAGGCGTTTGGGTAGCCAGGCCGTAAAAGAAACCATAAAAAATAAGAAACCCATTTTAGTGGTCTGCGGACACATCCATGGAAGTGCCGGACAGGTAGCGTATCTGGATGAAATAGCCATTATCAATGCGGGCCCCGAAGGCATGTTATGGACTTTATAGACAAGGCACCGGATACTAACCGGCGGCGGCCGTGACACGAATCGAACAAGCCCCAATTTTCAACCCGAGATGCTGGATTTTCTGATTTACAACGGTACCCGATTTACACGTCCCGGGAATAATTCCTAAAACGAAGACTTTTCAACCCTTACGCAGACATTTGAAACTGATTTCCTGGACGTGACACTAAATTACACAGGAGGGAGCCATGCGAGTCATAAATATGAAAAGCTGCGAGGATGTTAAAATCGAAAAATTCCCATACAGAGGAAAACAATATGATGTAAAAGGCATCAGCGTTCGCTGGCTGTCCAAACACGGTGAAGACGACAGCGGCAATCCGGAATACGGCCTGCGGTTTTTTACCGCCCAGCCCGGTGGCGAGATACCCATTCACAATCATTTCTACCACCAAACCATGTATATCGTCAGCGGAAAATTCGAATGCTATCAGTGCGATTCAAAAACCGACGATGTTGTGAAAACAGTTATTTGCGGCCCCGGAGATGCCATTTACATCCCCAGCCTGGAACCCCATGGTATGAAAAACCTCAGCGATACGGATCCGGCCACTTTTTTGTGCTGTATTTGCAATGTCTACGATGACGAAGGTGTTTGACCGGGAACATGGAATCTTACCAATTCGGCAATCTCGCCATCGCCTTTGACAA